>CAZZAQ010000045.1:3702-13115 GCA_964652165.1 uncultured Bifidobacterium sp. | reverse complement strand
CAAAAGCCGCGACTCGAAGGTCCCTTTGCCACCGGTTGCATGAGTCTTGCCGGGTGAGGTTCAACTCTTTGCGAGACATAAGGCTGCTCCGGTGCTGGGAATGGGGGCGACGGCCTCGGTTCTATTGACTTCTTACGCTCTGCATTACAGAATGCCGTGCCGCATAGCGGAGAGACTATAGACACGGCGGCCACGGCCGTCAAGCTGGCGCGAGAGCCAAGTGAAGGAAGTAGGAGGGGAATAGCATGCCCGCAGCGCGCGGCCGTTTGAGCTATGTTTGCGGCCAATCCGACGTTGCCCTCCTCGGAAAGTGCATCGGCGAAGTTCTTGACGACAAGGCAGCCGAATACCCCGCGCGCGATTGCCTAGTGGTGCGTCACCAGAACTTGCGTTACTCCTACGCCCAGTTCCGCGCAGAGGTAGAGCGGGCGGCCCGTGGATTCATGAGTCTGGGTGTCCAGAAGGGAGACCGGGTCGGCATCTGGTCGGCGAACTCTGCAGAGTGGGTGATCACGCAGTTTGCGACCGCCAAGATTGGCGCCATTCTGGTTAACATCAATCCCCTGAACCGGGCCTACGAACTGGAATATGTACTGCGCCAAGCCGAGTGCCAGACGCTGGTGCTGGCTGAAGGCTTCCGCGACATTAACTACGCCGCCGTGGTCCAGCAGATCTGTCCGGAGCTTGCGCGGGGGGGATCCCGCAAATCGCCCGTCCCCAGCCTACCGCACCTCAGGAATCTTGTGTGCCTTGGGTCTTCGGCCACGATGCTGTCCTGGCTCGAACTGCTGCATCAGGGCGAGAACGTTCCGATAGAAGAACTGCGGGCACGCGAATCGGAGCTCGATTTCGACGATGCGGTGAATATCCAGTACACCTCCGGCACCACGGGCTTTCCCAAAGGCGCGACCCTCTCCCATCACAACATCGTGAACAACGGCCGGCTCATTGCGAACTCGATGCGGCTTACTCATCAGGATCGCCTTTGCATTCCGGTTCCCTTCTATCACTGCTTCGGCATGGTTTTGGGCAACATGGCGTGTGTGGTCAGCGGTGCAGCGATGGTGATTCCCGCGGCGTCGTTCGACCCCGAACTGACGCTGTTGGCGGTGCAGGAAGAATCCTGCACGGGCCTGCATGGCGTCCCCACCATGTTCATCGCCGAACTGGACCACCCCAGGTTTCGCGAATTCGACTTGAAGACGTTGCGCACCGGGATCATGGCTGGATCGCCCTGCCCCATCGAGATCATGCGGCGGGTGGTGAACCAGATGCATTGCCATGAGATGACCATCGCGTACGGTTTGACCGAAGCTTCTCCGGTGATCACCCAAACAACGCCCGAAGATCCGATTGAGCTGCGGGTCACGACCGTGGGAAAAGCCCTGCCCCACACCGAAGTCAAGATCATCGATCCGGCTACGGGAAAGACGCTACCTTTGGGTACGTCGGGAGAGCTTTGCACGCGCGGATATCACGTGATGAAGGGCTATTACAAGAACCCGGAGGCCACCAAGGACGCGATTGATGAGGACGGCTGGCTGCACTCAGGCGACCTAGCGGTTCTCGATGAACAGGGCTACTTCAAGATCACAGGTCGGGCGAAGGACGTCATCATCCGGGGCGGAGAGAACATCTATCCGCGGGAAGTAGAGGAGTTCCTGTATACCCACCCTGCCATCAGTGCCGTCCAGATCATTGGCGTCCCCGACCCAAAGTTTGGCGAGGCAGTCGCGGCCTGGATCCAGTTGCGCCCTGACACAACTCTGACGCTGGACGAACTCAGGAGCTTCTGCAAGGGAAAGATCGCGGATTTCAAGGTGCCGCGCTACCTCAAGGTTACTGGGGAATTCCCCATGACGGTGACGGGCAAGATCCAAAAGTTCCGCATGAAGGAGATCTCCATCAAGGAATTCGGGCTGCAGGAAGCAGCCAACATCAAGACTGCCTAGTGGAAGGCCACCACCGACCAGATGAGGCTCTACCGAACAGTGTCCGGCTACACCATCGAGGAAGGGGGCCGCTTCTATTTGCCTCAGAGACCCTCCCCGGGTGCTGCTTCCTGGGACGCGCTGGTTGTACGCGATGACCTTCGCGATTATCTGCAGGGGTTGATCAAGGGTGGGAAACCCGCTGAAGAACCTGCTGTGGAAGAAGTGCTGGCCCCGGTGGGTAGTCAGGAAATATGGGCGGCCGGAGTCACCTACTATCGCAGCCGGCAGGCGCGCATCGAGGAATCCAGGTCGTCGGGCGGCGGCTCGTTCTATGACCGAGTCTATGAAGCCGAGCGCCCGGAACTTTTCTTCAAAGCGACGCCAAATCGAGTCGCCGGAACCAACGGCAAGGTTGCGATTCGGCACGATTCACAATCGTCCGTCCCCGAACCGGAACTGACGCTGCTGGTCACACCGCGAGCCAGGATCGTCGGATACACAATCGGGAACGACATGACTTCCAGGGATATTGAAGGCGAGAACCCACTGTACTTGCCGCAAGCCAAGGTTTACCAGCGCTGTTGCGCACTGGGGCCATGTCTCCTGATCTCGCACGGGCCCCTGCCACCTTCAACCCAGATCCAGATGGAGATTCTGCGACAGGGGAAGGTGGCGTTTGCTGGTGCAACCAGCCTTTCCCATATGAAACGTGAGCCCGCCACGCTGGTTGAGTATCTGTATCGAGACAACGAATTTCCCAACGGCTGCTTTCTTCTCACCGGCACCGGAATCGTACCGCCTGAGTCTTTCACCCTGAAGGCCAAGGATGAGATTCACATCACGATTACCGGGATCGGAACGCTAGTCAACACTGTGGGGTAGGCGCGAGTCTCGGAGAAACGGAATGGCTGCCCGACGGATCTGCTTTATCGGTGACTCGATCACCCTGGGGACGGGTGACGAAAGCATGCTGGGGTGGCCGGGGCGCCTTTCCGCGACCGCCCGCTCGCGGGGCCATGACGTGACGGCCTACAACCTGGGTGTCCGTGGCGAAACCTCGGCAGACATCAAAAAGCGCTGGCGGAACGAAGCTGCTCGCCGCATCCTGCCTGGCATGGACGGTCTTCTGGTCTTCGCATTTGGTCTCAACGATTGTGTCATCGAAGACCGCAAGAAGTTGAGGGCAATGCCGGAGCAAACGGCCGACAACGCACGTGCGCTTCTGAGCGAAGCCAGTGCGTGGCTGCCGTGTCTTTTTGTCGGCCCCGCTCCTGTCGATGATTCGCGGCTGCCGCCGCAAGTCATCCCGGGGAAGGAACTCCGGATCTTTAATAGCCAGATTGAGCGAGCGAATGCCGTACTCGCGAAGGTTGCGACGGAAGCTGGTGTTCCCTATCTGGACCTGTTCACACAACTTATCACCGACGCAGAGTGGCAAGCTCTGATGCGGCAGGGCGACGGCGTGCACCCGCCTCAGGGCGGCTACGAACTGATTGCCAGATTGATCGAAGGGTGGGCTCCATGGCAGCGGCTCTTCCGCGGCGACCTTCGCGCGTGAAGGTGAGCTCGATCGAGCCACTCCTAATGAGCCGCTACCTAAGGAGGAGGATATTTGCGATTCGCGGCGGCAGTACTTTACGAGGGATCCAGACAACTCGTGGTCGAGCAGGTGGAGATGACTGGTCTCAAGGCCGGCGACGTCCTGGTAAAAGTGCAGGCCAGTGGCCTTTGCCACACCGACCTCGAGGTGATACTCGGCAGTTTGAAGGCTCTGAAACCCATGGTCCTGGGTCATGAAGGCGCGGGCGTGGTCGAGGCGGTGGGCGCGGACGTGCACCGCGTCAAGCCGGGCGATCAGGTGGTCTGCTCCTGGAACCCGAGCTGCGGACATTGTTTCTACTGCATTCGAGACCTGCCCATTCTCTGCGAACCTTTCTCCCAGAATGCATCGAATGGGCGGCTCCTGGACGGCGCCAGCAGACTGCGCTCGCGCGGGATCGACCTTCACCATCAGAGCATGGTGGCTTCGCACGCGGAATACTGCGTCGTTCCGGAAGCTGGTGCCATCCCGGTTCCCCGAGAGATTCCTGCCGATCGTGCCTGCCTCATCGGATGTGGAGTGATGACCGGAGTGGGAGCGGTGCTGCGGGTTGCCCGCGTCACCGCCGGCTCCTGCGTGGTCGTCCTGGGGTGTGGCGCCGTAGGTCTGAACGTGATCCAGGGTGCACGCTTGGTACAAGCTGAACCTATCGTTGCCGTCGACACGAATGACAGCAGGCTGGCAATGGCCCGCCAGTTCGGGGCGAGCGTCACGGTGAATGCATCCCGCGAGGACGCAGTCGCGCAGGTACGCAACCTGAGCGCCGGGCGCGGCGCCGATTACTGCTTCGAGGCGGCTGGAAGCGAAACGACCATGCAACAGGCGCTGGAAGCGACCCGCCCGGGCGGGCAGGTCGTCATTCTTGGGAAAGTGAACTTCGATGCCCATGTGTCCTTGCGTTTCGGTTCTCTCATCGGGGAGAAACAGATCATCCGCTCCAGTTACGGTGGTGCTCGTCCTGCTCGGGACTTTCCCTTGCTGGCCGATCTTTACCTTAGTGGGAGGCTGAAACTGGATGAACTGATCAGCCGGCGGATCTCCCTGGCCGAGATCAACGAAGGTTTTGCCGCCATGCAGAAGGGCGAAGGCGTGCGCACGGTCGTCGGCTTTCCCAACTGAAACGTCCGGGATCTCGTCTTGACTTTGAAGGAAGCGCTGGTATACAAAGCATCCGTTTGGTGGAACGAAGTTCTATATAACAGAATTAACCGACCTGCTGTTTTCGAAGGCAAAAGGTTTCTCCCATGTCTGCGCCAGGATCCACAGGGCTCACGGCGGATCAACAGGCCGCGTATCGGGAGCGTGGCTATCATTTTCCGCTGCGGGCGTTCGACGAAGCAGAGACTGCCAACCTGGGGCGATGTTTCCAAGCCTATTGGGACCAGAATAAGCAGCGACTCGAGAGTAAGCTTCCCCGAGAGCGGCTCGTTGTGCTGATGGAAACCCACTTGTTTCTCCGCTGGGTCTACGAGGTGGCTTCCCATCCCCGGGTGCTTGATGCCGTGGAGTCGGTCCTAGGTCCCAACGTCATGGTGTGGGGCACCCACTGGTTTCCGAAGTTCCCACACGACAAGGCATACGTTTCCTGGCACCAGGATGCCACCTACTGGGGGCTGAATCCTCCGAACGTTACGACGGCCTGGATCGCGCTCAGCGCCAGCACGCCACAGATGGGCTGCATGCGAGTGGTTCCGGGAACGCACAACACGCCGAATCTTCCCCAGCGCGAAACCTATGCCTTGGACAACATGCTCTCGCGCGGACAGGAGATTGCCGTCGAGGTTGACGAGGCGCACGCGGTGAGCATGGCACTGCAGCCCGGCGAGTTTTCGCTGCACCACGTGGGCATCGTGCACGGATCCGGACCAAACGATTCAGACAACCCGCGCATCGGCTTGGCCGTTCGCTACATCTCCCCCGACGTCGTGCAGAAGGGGTCTGAGCGCGAACTCGTGATGCTGGTACGGGGCAAAGACGAGTATGGCCATTTTGACATCGCAGACCCACCCGATCGCGACCTGGCCTATGGCGAGAGTCCAATTCACGCCGAAGCCCTGAACCGCAAGACCCGAAACCTGATGCCGAAGCAGGAGGTCGGCAGGAACTGAAACCAGCCATGCCAGCAGCGGACGAGATCGGGCTTGCAGCTGCCAGCGTGCAGGCGGCCGCCTATGTGGCCTTCACCGAGGGCCCGGTCTATTCCGCCGATCGCACGGTGTACTTTACGGACCTAATCAACAACCGCATCCTGCGGTTTGTCCTTAACGGGAGACGGGCCTCCGACGGCGGCCGGTTCGAGGTTTATCGCTACCCGGCGGGGCGTGCCAACGGCCTGGCTTTCGACCCGCAGGGCCGGCTGCTCGCCTGCGAAGGTTCGGAAGAAGGGGGGAACCGTCGCGTCACCCGCACCGAGAAGGACGGTAGCATCACAGTCCTGGCCGATCGCTACCAGGGCAAACGGTTGAACAGCCCGAACGACGTTGATGTGGACACCCAGGGCCGTATCTACTTTACTGACCCCCGTTACACCGACCGGTCTGACATGGAACTGGATCACGAATCCGTCTATCGCGTCGACCCTGACGGTACGCTTAGCCGCATCATCGACGATGTAGTTCGGCCCAACGGACTCGCTGTGTCCGCGGACCAGCGAACCCTCTATGTCGTCGATAATGACAACACGACGCCGGGTGGCACGCGAAAAATCTATGCCTACGAGCTGCACCCCGACGGCTCCACCGGCCTCCGGCGGGTCTTCCATGACTTCGGAACCGGCCGCGGCGGAGATGGCATGTGCCTGGATGAACTGGGCAACGTCTACATTGCTGCCGGCCTGAACACGCCCGCGCCCCCAGCCGAGGACGACAGCGTTCCCGCCGGCGTGTACATCTTCACGCCGGAGGGCGCGCCCTTGGGCGTCATTCGGCTTCCGCAAGACATGATGACCAACGTGGCGTTTGGCGACACCGATCTGAGGACGCTTTACATTACCTGCGGTGCCACATTGTTTTTTGTCCGCCTGAAGGTGCGGGGCTATGTCTTGTGGCCCGCCCCCGAGGAGTAACCGGAACCATGCGATTGAAGGACAAGGTGGGGATCATCACGGGCGGGGGATCCGGGATCGGCCACGCCACAGGCTTGCAGTTCGCGCGCGAGGGGGCGCGAGTGTTGGTGGTAGATATCGACGGTGAAAAGGCCCGGCAAGTCGCCCAGGAGATTAAGAGCCGGGGAGGGGCCGGGGAGGCGCTGGCAGCGGATGTTTCCACGGAGGCGAGTGCGGAGAAGATTGTGGCCCGGGCGGTCGAACTGTGGGGACGGGTGGATGTTCTGGTGAACAACGCGGCCTCGTTTCACCGCAAGCGGGTGGAAGACGCCACGCGCGCCGACTGGGAAAAAGTGTGGAGTGTGAACGTGCTGGGGACGAGTTTCTGTTCCCGGTATGCGGTGGAGGTGATGAAGAAGCAGGGGAGCGGTTCGATCATCAACATTGCTTCGATCAACGGGTTGATCGCGATGCCGGACTGGATGTCGTACAACGCCACCAAGGCGGCGATCGTGGAGATGTCGAAATCGATGGCGATGGATCTGGCTCCCTTCCACATCCGCGTGAACTGCGTGTGCCCCGGGGTAACCCACACGCCTGCCGTGGACCGGTTGTTGGCTGAATTCGGAATCTCCGCGGAAGAGGCGGAGAAGACCTACGTGGCGCCCCGCTGTCTGATGAAGCGCTTCGGAAAGCCCGAAGAAATCGCTCCTGCCATTCTGTTCCTGGCGTCGGATGAAGCTTCGTACATGACCGGGGCAACGGTCGTGGTGGACGGTGGCTTCACCGCCTAGGCAGCTTCCGGAGTCTTCCTGGAGGCATGGGCGCCACCTGCCAACAATTTTCTCACAAGGGGCTTGACAGGAGTACTCGCGACTTCATAGAGTGAGTGCCCACATAGTGGGATATGGTTCTGTATTGCAGAACACGCTTGATTCCCCGAGATGCAGCTCTTGATGGCTTCAGCTGCCGGATGCCCGCTAGCAGCCTAAGTGGCTTGCAGTCTCGTACCCAATACCTGCTCACACCGACTTGGTTTTTGTGGAGGGAAACATGCTGCTGAAACGATTCGGAATTCTTCTGACAATGTTGGCGCTCCCCGCCCTTCTCTGGGGACAGCTTGACAAGGCCACGATTCTCGGCAACGTCTCCGATCCAACCGGAGCAGTGGTTGCGGGCGCCAAGGTGGTTATTCAGAACGTGGGGACTGCTGGTACGGTGGAATTGACGACCGATAGCCAGGGCTTGTTCGTCGCGCCTGTACTATCGGTCGGCACCTACCGAGTCACAGTAACGGCGCCAGGGTTCAAGACCCATCGCCAGGAGGGGGTAGCCCTGAGCGTGGCGGATCGGCTGAGGCTGTCCATTGTCTTGCAGCCCGGTCAGGTGACGGAGGAGATTACGGTCGAGGCGGGTGCGGAACAGGTGCAAACGACCACTGCGGCCGGAGGCGCGGTGATCGTCAGCACCGGCGAGCGCCTGACGAAGGAATTGCCGCTCAATGGGCGCTCGGTAACCGACCTGATGATCCTGGTCCCGGGCATGACCGCGCTGGCGCCGCCCAGCATCAATGGCGGGAGTGACGGCAGGTTGTTCCAGCCTGGACTGAAATATCTGGTGGATGGCGGCGACTCTTCCCAGATCGATTCCGATTTCGCCAGCGCCGGCTACCTGTCGAACTCCCGCGTGAACCGGGTCAGCGTGGACAGCGTCAGCGAGTTCCGCCTGGTGACCGGGTCCTACTCCGCCGAGTACGGGCAGTCCACAGGCGCGGTAGTCAACTTCATCACCAAATCCGGGAGCAACAGCATCCACGGCGGCCTCTTCGAGTTCTTTCGCAATGAGGTCCTCGATTCGCGCCTCTACTTCAACCGCGAGCCTGACGAGAAGCCGGCCTTTCGCCTGAATCAGTTCGGTGGCTCGCTGGGCGGGCCCATTATGCGCGACAAGCTCTTCTTCTTCGGCAACTACGAAGGCATCCGCCAGCGCCTCGGAGTAGCTCAAACCGCCTTCGTTTTTACCGAGGCCTTTCGAAACACTCTGGTACCGGCGCTTCAACCGATAGCGGCTCAACTTCCGCTGCCCAACGGGGCCGTTTCGGGAGTGGATCCACGTCTGGCGCTTTTCACTCGCGGAGTCTCGAACTCGCTCCGGGAAGACACCTGGACCGGGAAGATTGATTATCACCACAGCCCGAAGGATCACGTGTCCTTCCGGTACAGCGGGGCGGATACTTTTACCAGGAGTTTCTTTGGCGTAGCCGAGGGACAGTTCCGGCCCATTCCTTTCGCCAAGCACTTGGTCAAGTTGAGTTATACGCGGACCATATCCAATACGTTGCTGAATGAGGCTTCGTTTTCCATCAACCGGCTGTCGTCGGATCCTGCTGGTGCGGGCACGCCCACTGCGCTAAGCACTCCGCAGACCTCGTTTGTTTTAGGTGGCGGCCTCGGGTTCGGAGGGGCCGCGCTGGCCACGGTGGGTCCTTCGACCTTCGACCTGCAGGTGGACAACACCGCCTACCAGTTTTACGACTCCCTCTCCTGGGTGAAGGGCCGGCACCAAGTCAAGTTCGGGGCCCAAGTCGTCCGCAACCAGGACAACAAAGCGGTTGTTTTCCAGCAGTTTCTTCAGTTTCTGGGCCTCAGCGGTTTCTTGGGTTTTGATTCGAACGTGCCCTTATTCGCCTTCACGCTCGGCTGGCCACGCGTGGGGATGCGGGGAACCTACTACGGGTTCTTTGTCAATGACGATATCCGGGTGAACGACCGCCTGACCGTCAATGCGGGCTTGCGGTATCAGTACGATTCCACGCCTACCGAATCGCAGGGGCGGA
>CAZZAQ010000045.1:0-3692 GCA_964652165.1 uncultured Bifidobacterium sp. | reverse complement strand
AAGTTGAGCTTGGGCGCCTCCAGGATGGGAGTACCCTGGATCCCACAGGTACTCCCATCCTGGAGGCGCCCAAGCTCAACTTTGGTCCCCGCCTCGGTTTCGCCTATTCCTTGGACAAGGACCAGAAGACAGTGCTGCGCGGTGGGTATGGCATCTTCTATGCCAACTTGAATCCGGCTCTGGCGCAGTTTGTCCCCACCAACCTCCCCGAAATCGGTCAGAATAAGCTTGCACTGTTCTTCCAGTTGCCCCCGCCCGGTGTTGCCTTTCCCTTTCCGGATCTGAGCGCTGCTCCCAATCTCTTCAACACATGGGCAATGAAAAAGGACTGGGATGGGACCTACACCCAGCAGTGGAATCTGAATATCCAGCAGGCCGTCGGTAAGACCATGGTCTTTGAGGTGGGCTACGTGGGTAACCGGGCCCTGCATGTGCTGACCGCAGGCAACGGGCAGGAGTTGAACCCCTTCGATCCTCCGGGAGGCGTTGTACGGAGTCGCTATCCAGCCTTTGGCAGTATCCTGCTGCAGAACCCCTGCTGTAACGCGAACTACAACGGCCTGCAAGCGAGCTTCAAGCGGCAGGCATCCGCCTTCACGTTTGGCGCGCACTACACCTGGTCCCACGCCTTCGACGAAAGCACGCTTACCTTCGCCAGCGTGGCCCAGGACCCCGATGACCTCCGGGCCGAATATGCCACCGCCGACTACGATGTGCGCCACAACTTTGTTCTCTACTACGACTATCAGGTTCCCAAGCTGGGGAGGTTGCCAAGGTGGCTGGGAGAGGGATGGGGGATCCGGGGAATCACCGCCATGCGCTCCGGGCTCCCGGTCGGCGTTGTCTGTGGCTGCGATTCCAGGGGGATCGGGGCTGCGACGGGCAGACCGGACATCGTGCCGGGCGTGCCGGTGCAGCTTTCGAACTCTAGTGCCCCGGGCATTCAGATCAACAGAGAGGCCTTCACCATGCCGGCGCCGGGAACCTTCGGCAATGCTCCCCGGAACCCCTTGGCGGGACCTGCCGCCTTTAACTCGGATTTCGGTTTGTCGAAGATCTTCCGTCTGACGGAAACCCAAAGGCTTGAATTCCGCGCGGAGATGTTCAACATCTTCAATACCCCACAGTTCGTCAATCCGGCTGCGAACCTGGGCGGCCCCCAGCCAGGGACATGGCCAGTAACCTTTGATCCTGCCACTAATTGGAATTCGGCCACGTTTGGCCAGAGTTTCAATACGATTAACACCAATGCCGGCTTCGGATCGAACCGGCAGGTACAGTTTGCGCTGAAATACGACTTCTGATTCTGGATGAGTTTTCAGCGCCAGGGAACTACGAAGGCAGTTGGGTTTTCCAACTGCCTTCGTTCAGTCTGGAACAAACACTGAGGTCCGGGCCATTGGCCTGTCAGCCTAAACGGACCCAAGCTGGCGGCATGTTCTGGTATGGCGATGAGGCTCAAAGATAAAGTCGGGATCATTACAGGTGGCGGCTCGGGGATCGGGCACGCCTCGGCCCTGCAGTTCGCCCGCGAGGGCGCCCGCGTCCTCATAGTGGACATTGACGGCGAAAAGGCAGCCCAAGTGGCAGGGCAGATCCGGCAGCACGGCGGCACCGGCGAGCCGCTGACGGCCGATATCTCCACCGAAGAGAGCGCGCAGAAGATCGTGGGGCGAGCGGTAGAGTTGTGGGGGCGGGTAGATGTCCTGGTGAACAACGCGGCCTCCTTCCATCACCACCGGATCGAGGATGTGACGCGTCCCGATTGGGACCGGGTGTGGAGCGTGAACGTGCTGGGAACCAGCTTTTGCTCCAAATACGCCGTGGCGGTGATGAAGAAGCAGGGCGGGGGATCGATCATCAACATCGCCTCCATCAATGCGCTGGGCGCGATGCCGGACTGGATGACCTACAACGCCACCAAAGCTGCAATTGTAGAGATGTCGAAGTCCATGGCCATGGACCTGGCTCCCTTCCACATTCGGGTGAACTGCCTTTGTCCGGGAATGATCCATACGCCGGCCATGGATACTCTGCTGGGGCAGATGGGACTCACCGTAGCGCAAGGAGAGCAGCAACTGCTAGGACCGCGCTGCCTGATGAAGCGCTTCGGCAAGCCGGATGAGATCGCGGCGGCCATCCTGTTTCTTGCGTCGGACGAAGCCTCCTACATGACCGGTGCCACGATGGTTGTAGATGGCGGCTACACTGCCTGACCACTTGAGTCCGAGGTAGACTGCGATGCGCGGACGTCTTCTTTGTCTTCTCCTATGTATTGGGAGCGCCCTCGGGCAACCTGAACCGGGCGGGCGATCGGTCGTCCTGGAAAATTCCAAGCTCCGTGTTCGGCTGTCCGCCAAGAACGCTGCTGTGCTGGAGGTCTACCACAAGGAGAGAAATGTCTCCTACCTCGCTGGTTCCGAGCAGACCGGTTGGTTCCAGTTACAGATCCCGCTGCCCAACTGGGAGGGTCACACCGCGGCCAGCGCTGATCTACCGGTGGTGGCGGTGCGACGACTGGGGCGGGATGCGGTGGAGTTTTCCGCGACCCGGGTGCGCACCCGGGAAGGGATCTTTCCAGTCACGACGACCCTGACTTTCCGTCTGGTGGATGACAACCTTACGTGCCAGCTCAGCGTGCGCAACCGCGGCAAGCACCGGATCGACAAAGTCGTCTTTCCGATCGTGGATGTTCCCCCGGCTCCGGACTCCAGCGAGACGCTGCAGATGCCGTCGTTCGTTTGGCCACTCGCCTATGCCTTCAGCAAGAACGAGCTCCGCAGCGAACGAAACCCGTTTGATGCCCTGGACCCGCTGGACCTGAAGGCCTGGTTCTACAGCGACCCCAGGATTGGGAAGAAAGGGCTGGATTATCCCATGACCCTGCCCACCGCCTGGGTGGTCTACGTGAGCCAGGGCAGGGGGGTTGGCCTTGAGGTTCGCGACAAGTCCTTTCAGTTCAAGAAATTCATGATCGAAAGGCGACTCCTCCGCGACCCGGTTTCTCGAGCCGCCAACCGCCGTGATTATGAATTGTCGTGGAACTGGTATCCCATCATTGCTCCCGGAGAGTCGTGGGAAACCGACGAGGTGTATCTCAAGTTCGGCGGCGGCGACTGGCATGAGTACGCGAGCCAGCATCGCGACTGGTTGCGGCCCTGGATAGGGCGCCCGAGCGTACCGGAGAAGTTCAAGGCTTCCATCGGCTGGGTGAGCCGCGGAATCCGCTCGTTTGATGAGATACCCTCGGTCGCCCGGCAGGGGGTGGAGGTGGGAGCTCCCTACTTCATTATCTATGGCTGGTCGGCCATCGGCCCGCAGGGGATGTCGTACGGTGCTTATCCGCGCACCGAACTGGGTGGAGTGGAGTCTCTCCGGAAAAACCTCAGGGAAGCCAGGAGTCTGGGCTCGCATCCCATGGCTTGGTTCAACGGAACGGTGAGCGTTGAGACCAACCTTGAGCACCAGGCGATGGGACGCAACTGGATCGCCACCAACCGCTGGGGTGGAGAGTTGATTGATGGGAGATGGTCCTTTTTTGAGCCCTTCCAGATCGTCACGCTTCCCAATAACGACAACTGGATGCAGTTTGATCCCAGCACGGGCGTGAAGGAGTACTGGCTGGCCACCGTCCGGCGCATGGTTGAGGAATACCAGTTCAGCGGCTTTGAGATGGACCAGGGGCACAAGAA
>CAZZAQ010000044.1:8605-13132 GCA_964652165.1 uncultured Bifidobacterium sp. | reverse complement strand
CGCCCGGTTGGGACTGTCGGCCTTGGTGTCGGTGGCGAGCAGCTTCTCGGCGGCTTTGAGTCCGGCAGCGATGGTTTTTTCCGCCGCCAGCATGTCGCCGAGACGCAAATAGAGCTCGGCCGCCCGGTGCAAGGTCAGGGCCTGGGAGCGCGCATCCCTCGAGCAGCAGGGAATGACTTGGCGAGAAATTTTTGCCCCAAGACTTGACATTCGCCTTTCATTCCCCCATACTTACAGCTATGGCAATCACTCGGCGTCAGCGGCACCTCTACGACTTCATAGCGGGCTTCGTGCAGGAGAACGGATACTCGCCGTCGTTCGACGAAATCCGCAAAGGGATGAAACTGAATTCGCTGGCCACGGTGCACAAGCACGTGACCAATCTGGAGAAGAAAGGGCTGCTGAAGCGCGCCCACAACCGCAGCCGCTCGATTGATCTTTTGCCGCCGCGCGGACGGGTGCGGCAGGCGCTCTCCGCGCCGTTTCAGCTTCCGCTGGCAGGCCGCATCGCCGCGGGCCGGCCCATCGAGAGCGTGGAAACCCCGGAAACCATCTCGCTCACCGATTTCACCCGCTCCAAGGACGTCTTCGTGCTCGAAGTGCGCGGCGACTCCATGCAGGACGAACACATCGTCGAAGGCGACTACATCCTGGTGGAGAAAGCCCAGACCGCCAACAACGGCGACATCGTGGTGGCGCTGGTGGACGGCACCGAGTCCACGCTCAAACGCTTCTACCACGAAGGCGAGAGCATCCGTTTGCAGCCTTCCAACACCGCGCTACAACCCATCATCCTGCCGGCGGCCGCGGTCCAGGTGCAGGGCAGGGTGATTGGGGTGCTGAGGAAGTACTGAGACAATGCAAAATTAAGAATGCAAAATTCAAAAGGAAAAAAGAAAAATGCAAAAGAATAAAGAAGCAATAAGCAGTAAGCGATAAGCAGTAAGCAAGCTGCTTATTACTTACTGCTTATTGCTTGGATCTTTGCTTCTTGTTACCTTTGCCTTTTAACTTTTGCCTTTCCCTTACCACCCGCCTCCACCGCCTCCGCCGCCTCCTCCGCCTGACGAGCCGCCGCCGCCCGAGCCCGAGCTGCGGCCCATGCTGCTACCGGAACCGCTTCTGCCAGGAGGCGTCGAGGAAGATGCCACCGCCTGGGAGAAGGAGCGCCCGAACGACTCTGCGAAGTTGCCGGAGGAAAGGCGCTTCGGGTCCGAGCTGGAGTACCAGCTCGGAGAGTAGTGGCGATCGCGGTCGCGGCTGGTCTCGGTGGCGACGGCGCGGGCGAAGACTTCGGAAAACTGTTCGGCCCACTGGTGTTCCACGTCGAGGGCCAGCGCGTAAGGGAGATACTTCTCAAACAGCTCCGGCGTTTTGTCCACGGCGCCCTGCATTCGCAAGCGGTCGCCTTCCACCGCGCTGAGGAACATTTTGAAGCCCTCAATCTGGTCGAGCATGCGGCGTCCGAAGAGGGTGGGTCTGTCGAGCAAAAAATAGAAAAGGATGTTGCAGCCCATCATCGCTGCCAGCAGACCGGCGGCGGTGGGCGTAGCCACCGCGCCCAACACCCCAAGGCCCACGAGCAGAAAGGGCAGGGCACCCAACGACTTGAAAATGTTGGCGACCAGACCGGCTGTGAATCCGCCGGAGAACACCTGCTTCCACATCGGCAGCGCCTTGCGGAGGAGGAAGCATGCGGCCATGGTCACGGCAGTGAACGGCAGGCTCAGGAACATTACCACCGCGATGGGCGCCTCTTCGAGGTTCATGGCGACCAGGATTGCGAATAGTGCTGCCAACGTCAGCAGGACTCCGGGGATGAGGTAGAGGCTGTTGCTGTAGAAGTAGACCTTCTGCTGGCTCTTCTTGAGCGACTCCTCCAAGGCCTGGAGCGCGGTGTAGATGACGGCTTGGTTGGTGGTCTTGAGGGCAAGGCTTTTCGATAAGACGAACAATTTCGAAGAGACCACGCTCTCGTCAGGGGTGAGGCCAGCGCTACCTTCCGCCTTTTGCGAGATGGTGTAAGTGCCGGCGTCCTCCCGAATGGCGAGGTGGCCCTTCACTGCCATGTTGAGGACGGCAGCGGCGAAGGTCTTGTCGTCGAAGCCCATGTGCGCCAGGTAGCGGATGCCCGCGGGAGAGAAATTACGCGGAGGCTCATACAGCGGCATGATGGCGCCCCCCTCCGGGTCGCGCCCCACCTGCCACCACACCACCAGGTAGTAGCCCAGCAGGACGAACAGCCCCAGCCCGCCCACCAGCTCCGGCCGGTTTTCCGCCAGGAAATCGCCGAACTTCGCCCCCAGCGTAGGTCCGTTGACCACACCCTTGGGAAACGACACCACGATGGTCAGGCCGGCCTGGGGCGGCAGCATTCTCGCGGTTTGAAAGCTGCTCTTGCTGTCGGAAGCCACATTGGAAGTGAAGTCCTGGTTTTTCGCGCCCTGTGGACCCGTATAGCCTTCGAGGCGGATGCCGCTGCGCGAGACACCCTTGGGCAGCGTCACTGTAGCCGAGGCCTGGTCGATAGGGAAAATCCAGCCATTGCCGGTGACGTTCCAGTAGAGCTCGTCGTGGTCCTCGAAGAAACTGATCTGGCGGGTAGTGCGATAGGCGAGCGTGTAGGTGTACTCGCCGGGCGGAAGCAAGACGTCCGGCTTCCCTATGTAGACGCGCACGCCGTTCCCTTGGTCGGCGATGCGCGAGCCGTCGGGCTGGCCGTCGCGCAGCACCTCGAGGACCTGGAAGTCCACGCGCACAAGTTTCTCGAAGCGGTCGGTGTAGCTGGTCGGGAAGTCGCGGTAGATGCCGCGCTTGATCTGCTGGCCGCGGGCCCGCACCTGGATGGTTTCGCGGACGTCCATGGAGCCGTCCTGGTTGACGGTGATGTTGCTGTGGTAGTCGAGGATGCGCTCGTCATTCTGCGGCCAGGCAGAAGATGTGAGCGCAATGCAGAGGAGTGACAGCCAGATGAGCCTGCGCATGCGTGGGATAGTTTCTTCCCAACAGGTGGGGGGCACAAGGGAAAACTGTGTTCGCTGCCTCAATGCAAAAAAACCCTCACCACGAAGGACACGAAGGAACACGAAGGTTTCGACTGGAAAATTGCAGACAGGGAAAAAGCCCGGCGTTTCAGCCGGGCTCTTGCAGTTCGCGATGCGGCGCGCTCAGCCGGAGACGTGCTTGTTCAGGGCCTTCTCGATGGTCTCGCGGGCAACGTAACCCACAATCTGTTCCTGCACCTGCCCGCCTTTGAACACCAGCAGGGTGGGGATGCCGCGCACGCCGTAGCGGGGCGGGGTGGCGGGGTTGCTGTCCACGTCCATCTTGCCTACTTTGACTTTGCCCTGATAGGCGGTGGCCACTTCTTCCACGATAGGCGCGATGGCGCGGCAGGGGCCGCACCACGCCGCCCAAAAGTCCACCAGCACCGGCTGCTCGGACTTGAGCACGTCCTGGTCAAAGTTGGCGTCGGTCAGCACTACAATTTCCTTGGCTGCCATTTATTTCTCCGTGATGAAGTCGTGCCGAGGCGGCGCGGGGAGGTTAGCCCAGCGCCGCCGTCATGGTACCAAATATATTGATGTTGGAAGCGGGCGGAAGTTGCAAGTTGGAAGCCGGCCCCAAAAAGTTAAAGGCGCCCCGGACCGGTTAGGTCACAGGACGCCGACTGGCAGCCCTCCCCCAGAACTGCCTATCGAGGAACACAGTAGCTTTGCTGCCGGTAACCTGTAAACGTCACGTCGGTAACCGGCCAGGGTACGGTGGTAACCAGCCTGAAAGGCCCATCTCCTCAATAGTTTGCACATCAAGGGTTTGCACATCAGGGGTTTGCACTCAGCGGTTGGCCACTCAGCGATCGGGGAGCTTCAGCAGGGTCATCCGGCTCCCCACCTTCTGGCCCTTCTCCATCCCGCCCACCGCCACCAAGCCTTCCCGGGTGGGCGCCAGGCCGCGGTGGTCCATGCTGGGATTAGGATTGTCGGGCAGGGTCTCCCAGTTTTGCCGGGCGACGTTCCAGGCGAAGGTGGTGGCGACGGGCTCCGAGGCGCGGCCGTCGTAGCCCACGCCGTCGAAGTTGTAAGGATTGTCGGTGCCGCCGGTGAAAACGATGCGCCGCCCCCAAACCCCCGCCGCCATGCGGTAGCGAGCTTTGCCGGGATGGCTGGGCAGGCGTGTCCAGGTAATGCTGGTCATGTCCTTGGGATCGATCTTTCCCATCCAGCACTCGTCCGAGGGTAGGTAGCGCGGCGTGCCCGGCGGCGGAGGGCTTGTGCCGGCGGACGGGTTCTTGTAAGCGCCATCTACATAGACGATGGTGTCACCCGCAATTCCGCCCGAGTGCCCGAACACGGGCGTGCCCGGGAGGGGCGTAGCGGCAAGCCAACGGTCTTTTTCCGTGTCGTAAATCTGCACGTCGCGGACGTTGTCGCTCTGCGACCAGCCCCCGATCAGGTAGACGTAGCGGTTCTTGTAGACTCCGAGGACGGAATCGTCCACCGGCACGGGGAGGTCGGCGCCGCGCGT
>CAZZAQ010000044.1:0-8595 GCA_964652165.1 uncultured Bifidobacterium sp. | reverse complement strand
CGACTCCTCGGCGCAGCCCTTCACCGACAGCACGGCCGGGTCGAAGGTGACGTCCATCTGCCACGCGCCCAGGCCCGGGTCGCCCGCGATCTGCGCCCGCACGACGACGGGGACGTCGGCGCCGCGCGTCCAGCGCTGGATGTTGAGTTCATAGATGTCCACGTAGCCCAGGGAGCGTTCGCCGCCGCGGTTGTCCACGATGTAGCCGCCGAACAGATACACCTTTTCCTCGATGCCCACTGCGGTTGCCGCCAGGCGTCCCACCGGGCCGGGCACCGGGCGCAGCAGCACCCATTCGCGCGACTTGGTGTCAAACGCCCAGGTTTCGGAGGTGATGGCGTCCCAAGTCTTCTTGGGGCCAATGCCCATGATGGAAAAGATGTAGCTGCGGCCGCCGGCGCGCACGCCCGCCACGGCGTTGTTGCTGGCCGGGGAAAGCAGCGGCGGCATCTCGCGCCATTCGCCGGGCACGGGTGGATCGGCGGGCTGCGCGGAAAGCACAACGGCGGCGACGATGAGAAGCGCCAGGAAGGCAGTGCGCGGACGCATCGGCTAGTGCCGTTCCAACTTCTTGAAGGTAAGAAGACTAAGGAATCTCAAGGTAGCATCCGCCAGAATCTCTATTTCCCTGCTGGTCAATTTTAGTTGGAACGGCACTAGGCGTGCACCCAGCCGTACTGCGTGTTGCTGGGCGAAGGGAACGTGCCCTGCTGGTAGATTTTCTGCAGCCGCTCCAGGTAATCGCTGGGAATGGCGTGACGCTGCTTGCCGATGTCCACGCCATAGATGCGCGCGGCGTTGCGCCCGAAGATCTTGCCCTTGATCTCATCGGTCAGGGTCTTGTATCCGAACTGCTTGATCAGCGCTTCCGGCATCTGCAGGCGGCGGAAGGCCTCGATCTGCCACTGCGGCGACCCCCAGAAGGTGGAGTCCGTGCCCCAGAGCACGTTGTCCGCACCGAAGGCGTCGAGCATCATGCCCAGGACATGGGCGCACAGCAGCGGGCTGGTCACCGTCATCAGCGCAAAGGTGCTGCCCAGTTCCATGTAGACGTTGGTCATGTGCGGGTTCTTCCTGCGCCAGTCGCACAGGTCGGACACCCAGGGAACGTAGGACGTGGCCTTAAACTCGCTCTGCACCGCGGGCTTCGCGTCCTCCAGCGACTTGAAGCCCGAGTGATAAAGCAGGAAGTTCAGGTCGCGGAAGTCGCGGGAAGCCTTTACCACGTCGGCCGGGCTGTAGTACTCGGCCTCGTGACCGAACAGCGGCAGTCCTTTGTGCAGGCAGATGTTCTTGATCTTGATCTTGCGCGAGTATTCCAGCGCGGGATAGGTGCGCTTCTCGTCGTCCAGCCACCATCCCTGCGCGCCCTCAACCATGGGCTGCCCGGTGTAGCCCTTCCAGGCTTCGATCTTCAGTTTCTCTGCCTGTTCCTGCATCCATTCCAGGTTGCGCGCGCCCAGGTCGGGCGAAAACAGGCCGTGGCTCACCAGGCGTCGCGAGCCGGCCAGTTCGTTCACCACTTTGCGGGAATGCGCGATCACGTGCGGAGGCAGCACCGCGCCGGCCTCGCTAGCCGTGGGCAAGGCGCTGAGCGCGATCACGTCGGTCTCGCTGTCGAGGAACAGTTCCTTGATGAAGTTTTCGAGCTGCAAGTCCTCAATCCGGGGCTCGCGCCCCGACAAGGCGGGATCGTTGGCGCCCAGGCTTCGCCGCAAGCCCATGACGAAATCGAGCAGTTGCTTGCTCGCTTGGGGAATCTGCGCGCCCGTGCCCACGTGGTGGGTCTGCACGTCGAAGATGAAGTACTTGGTCTTTTTTCCCTGCGCGGCCGCCGGCTCCAGGAGCTCGGCCGCATCCACGGTGAAGAACTCGCCGAAGACCGAGTTCATGGCGGCGAAGGAAACCGCCATGCCGCAGGAGGTCCGCAGGAACTGGCGGCGCGACAAACCCAGGCGCTTGCTGTTGCGGTCGGCCAGCTCCAGTGCCCGGTGTTCGACCATCTGCTGCTGCCGCGTTTGCGGGAGCGGGAAGTATTCTTCGTTCGAGACCACCTGCGTAGGCACAGGAAGGTGGCGGTCCAGATAATCGTCGAGCTCGAACTTGCGCACCCAGCCGTTGTAAATGCGAGGCTTGGCAGGGGAGGATTGTGTGGTCTTCGGATTCGACATCGCGGCACCTCGGCGACGTACGAAGGGAACAGCGGATTATACAATCGGAAGCGCCGCCATCGCGTATAACACTCAGGTTGCCGAGGAGAATTGCATGAGCTCACCCGCCGCCGCGTCCCAGCCTTCGCCGGTGCTGTTTTTTGAAACCATCAACGCCTACCAGCGCACCGCCGCGCTGAAGTCTGCGATCGAGCTCGATGTATTCACGGCGATCGGCGAAGGGGCGTCCACCGTGCCCGAGATCGCTCGCCGCTCGAAGGCGGCAGAGCGCGGAGTCCGCATCCTGTGCGACTACCTGGTGGTGGTCGGTTTCCTTACCAAGAGCGGAAATCGCTACGGCCTGACGCCGGACACCGCCATGTTCCTGGATCGGCGGTCACCCGCCTACCTGGGCGGAACCATCGGCTTCCTGGGCTCGCCCATGCTCACCGGTGGGTTTGGTGAACTGACTGCCACAGTCCGCAAAGGCGGCACCGTGCAGAGCGCGGAAGGGTCGCTGGCTCCGGAACATCCCATGTGGGTGGAATTTGCCCGCTCGATGATGCCCCTGATGGCTCTGCCGGCGGAACTGATGGCGAAGCTGCTCGAGGCTGAGCGCGGGGACCGCTGGAAGGTGCTCGACATCGCCGCCAGCCACGGGGTGTTCGGAATTACCCTGGCCCGGCACAATCCCAACGCGCAGATTGTGGCCTTGGATTGGGCCAATGTTCTCGAGGTTGCCAGGGAAAACGCGAAGGCGGCGGGCGTGGCGGATCGCTATCGCACTCTGCCAGGCAGCGCGTTCGATACGGACTTCGGAGAAGGATACGACCTCGTGCTGCTTACCAACTTGCTGCACCACTTCGACGCGCCGACATGCGAGCAGCTCCTGCGCAAGGTTCATGCCGCACTTCGGCCCGGAGGACGCGCCGCCATATTGGAGTTTGTTCCCAACGATGACCGCGTCTCCCCGCCGCTTCCCGCGAGCTTTGCCTTGATGATGCTCTCCAGCACACCCGCTGGCGATGCCTACACCTTCGCCGAGTACCAAGAGATGTTCCGCAATGCCGGCTTCTCGTCGAGCGAACTCCATCCGCTGCCGCCCACCTTCCAACACCTGGTTCTGGGGCGGAAGTAGCGGAGTAGAATGATGCCGGAGGTGTCATGTGAAGAAGCTGCTCCTTATTCTGGCGCTGTCAGCATTCAGCTTTGCCCAAACACCAGCCCCGTCGGGCGATGCGAAGAAGGACGAGGGCGGCTGCTGCGGTTCCATGAAGTGTTGCGAGAACATGAAGAAGGAAAAGGACGGCAAGAGCGGTTGTTGCGGCGGAGAAGCCAAAGAAGGCGCTATGTGCGCCCGCAAGCCGATGAAGGACGACAAGAAGCCAACCGAAGCTCCCAAAGCCGAGCAGCACAAGCACTAGACGGCGAAGAACTGCGCGAGCCTTCTGGCCAGAAGGCTCCGCTTTGTTCCTGCCCGGTACAACCACCCCTTCAGCGGGGTTCCGTGGCCTGTTGTTTCTTCTGCGCCTGGTCCCTTGCGGATGCAGCGCTGAGCAATTCCCGGCCTGGTGTTCCTACTTGGCCTCCGGATCCAGCCAGCGCTTACCGCGCACCATCGCCTAGCCGCGACATACAAACAAGCGGCTCGTTTTGCTGCGATCCCAGGGCTTTATTAGATAAGATTCCCTACGAATCCAGGGGAACAATAGCATGTCCCAAGGAACGGTCCCAGGGGTCGAACAGCTTGTCCATACTGCCATCCAGCAGTATCGCGCCAAGTTGCTGGATCTTAGCAACAGGAACCCGCTCATCAGCTTCCGTCACTCGGATCGCTCCCGCTCGCATATCCGAATAGTGGATGAGATTCCTGAGAAGCTGTTCGAGAAACTCGAGGCCGGACGCCCATTGAGCTTTGCGCCTGTGCCAGATCCTGAGACCGTGCCTCCGGACGAGTTGCTGCCTTTATTCGCCGATGCTTTGCGTCGCGCCAAGCAGAACGATGAAGTCTACCGGGATGCGGTTATCCAACTCCGCCCCAACCCCTCGGCTCGGCAGAAGAAGAAAGTCGAGCGTGAGCTCCGCAACCGCCTAAGGGCGGAACTCGGTTTGCCGTCATTTGAGCATGTGAAAGACGCGAAGCAGCGAGCTACCGAGCTCGGAATCAATGCCGATTACGATCTTCCGCAAAGCGCTGGCCAATCCGCACGCCGATTCAATGATCTGAAAATTCAGACGCTCTTCTTTCGGGAAGACCTTGACCACAAGCTAGGGTCGCTTCGTGAAGCGTATCGAGTGCTATTGCAAGACGCAGGACTCAACGCGTTGTATTGCGCCTTTGGCTACCTGGAGTACTACGAGTCAGAGGAAAGCGACGAAAAGAAGGTTGCGCCGCTGGTGTTCTATCCAATCATTCTCGACCGCGAGCTTGAGTCTGGGGAATACCGCTATTTCATCCAGGGAAGAAACGACGAAGTCGAGACTAATGTTGCGCTGAGAGAGCTTCTGCGGCCGTCCGGCCTTGAGCTCCCGGCCTGGATTGAGACCGAAGACGAGCAGAATCCACTGGAGCGCTACTTCTCTGAAATCGAACGCCTTATCGGGCCCCGCAGCGATTGGAAGCTCCGACGGTATGTCACTGCTGGCTTGTTCACCTTTTCCACGCTGGCAATGTACAAGGATCTGGACCCAGAGCGATGGCCAAGCCCGGCCGAGCTCCAGCGGCACGAGTTGATAAGAACCTTGATCGCCGGCGCGGAGGTCCACGGCTCTGGCATTGCTGATGACTACGAAATCGACGAACTCAAGGAGCCGGAACCGGTTTTCATAACCGACGCCGATTCTTCTCAACACAGCGCTGTGCTGGACGTGCTCAAAGGCAGGAATTGTGTAATTCAGGGGCCACCCGGAACCGGCAAATCTCAGACGATCACGAACCTGATTGCTGCCGCAATGCACGAGGGGAAATCCGTACTTTTTGTTGCCGAGAAAATGGCAGCACTTGAAGTGGTAAAGAAGCGATTAACCGCGGCTGGACTGGACGTCTTCTGCCTAGAACTACACTCCAGTAAGACTTCGAAAACTGCTGTCGCTGAATCACTGAACAGGCGGCTGGAGTATCGCGCCCGGCGCGAGAACGCCGGTGATATTCAAAGCAACCTCGAAGCGCTGCAGCGGGCGCGCAAGGAACTGATCTATTACGTCCAAAGGGTGAATCAAGTAGGTGGCAAGACGAGCCTGAAGATTCGGGACATTCTGCTTGGCAGTGCAACTCGAGACCGAGCTCGCGTGGAGCTTCCGGCGACAATTGCGGCCGCCCGATTCGCCGATGCATTGAGCATTACGCGGCAGCTTCGGGACGAAATGCTGAGTGCAGCCCGCAACCTGGAAGAGCAGATGAAACCGCTTGGCAAGCACGGAAAGCTCGCTGAGCATCCTTGGCGCGGACTGCAGAACAGCGAGATCACGGAATTCGAGACCGATCAGCTCCTGGGTTCGCTGCGATTATGGGAATCTCGGTTGAGCAATCTGTTGGACGCTGTGACGAGGATCTCACAGAGCACCAGCGCTATATGGCCGCAGAGTGAGAAGGATCTAGCAAGTCTATGTCACGAGATTGTGCAGCTACCGGGTGCAGACGATCTAGTGCGGCCTGAGCTGTTTGGCCAATTGGGTGTGCGCGATGCGAGGGAGCAGCTTCTCTCGGCGATAGCAGGCGTCGAAGTGATCGTTCAGCAAGAGCACATCCTGCAGGACTCGATGTCCGATATCAACGCCGCGGTCTGCACGGGAAGTGCACGGATGCAAGCTGCCTGTGACAGCCTTGCGATCCTGAAGCTAGAAGAAACCAGCCTTCGTGGACTGCGTGAGAGTCTGACGAGTTGGCAAACGGCCCTCACCGACCTGGCTGATGCTGCTGTCGCAGCGGCCGCAGTTGCGCGTATCTGTCGCTTGACCCAGAACTCCCTGAGCACCGCACGGGCGGCGTGTGTGGGCGTCGAACTGCTACGTAGCGTTCCACGGCAGTTGTGGTTCGAGCGCGAGGCACCTGCACTTGACGAGAACAATTGCCAAGTCCTAAAGGCAGCTGCTGCACAGTGCGCTATCCTCGTTAAAAAACGCGCCGCGCTAGGTGATGCATTCGACTTATCCCTATTTCCACCGGCGGCGGAACTGCGACAGCTCGCGGTTGCACTCCGCTCCGCAAACTTTGTCACGGCTTTCTTCAAGCCCGAGTGCCGCCGAGCAAGGCAGATCTACCGAGCTGCGCTGAAGGCTAAGAGCAGACGAGCGAGCAGAAGCGACGTCGCAGCCGCTTTGCTTAGCTACGCCGTCTACCTGGACGATGAGCAAAGATTCCTGAGCGACTCGGATATCAAGCGAGTGTGCGGTCGGCATTACAGGGGCTTGAGCACGCCGTTCCCCGTACTGACTCAACTGAATTCGTGGAGTAGTACCGTTCACCAGAGACTTGCGCCCCACGGGGAGGTGGGAGCGCAGGTACGAGAGCTGCTATTCACTGCTCCTTCGGACCAGCTTGATCTTCTAAACGCCGCCGCTGCCGGGGCGACCTACGAAGCACTCTTGCGGGTATCGTGCCGGTTCCCGGACGAGCAGAACACATCTTTCGAGGAAATATGCTCCCGCGAGCGAGATCGATGCGCCAGTTTGTCAGCAGCGATCCTGACCCTAGAAAGCGCATCGGTCAGGGACTCGCTACGGATGGATGAACTGCCAGCTATTGTGTCGTTGCTCAGAGGCATTGAGAAGCAGATCCAGGTTCTCGAGAGTGATCCAAACGTTCTCAAGTTGATTGGCGGCTCGGCACGAGGGGCAAAGTCTCATCTCGCAGAACTAAAGGCCACTCTGGCATACGCCCGCGCCATAGCGGGGTTCCACCTGCCCCACTCACTTGTTGCATATCTACTGCGGGATTTCGGTCGAGTTTCGTCTCTGAAGGCATCAGCAGACGGGTTAGTCCAAGCGCTCACTGAGCTACGCCGATCTGCCGCTGCGGCTGATGAAGTCGCCAAGCTAGACTCAAGGCTCTGGTGTGGTGAAGACAGTTTCGAAGCCGCTGATCTGAATGACTTGGCCTTACGCTGCCGTCGAGCCATCGACAATTCCGGTGCTCTGCAGGACTATGTGAACTTTCTGTTGGCAGAGGAGGTCGCGCGAGATGCTGCGCTCGGCCCAGTGTTGACGGCATTTATCGAAGCAAAAGAGGACTACCGCAATCTGGTTCGTGCCACGGAGTTTGTGTTTTACAGGTCGGCGGCAGAGCAGGTGTTGAAGTCCGACCCGCGACTGAGGCGCCATTCCGGCTCAACCCACGACCAGCTTAGGAAACAATACCAGCAGCTTGACCGCGAACATCTGCATCAGCAGCGGCAGCGCTTGGCCGCGGCATTGACGCGCAGGGAGGTTCCCGAGGGGAATCATGTGGGACCGGTCGGCGATCTGACTGAGTTGGCGCTTGTGCGTCTCATATCAGGCCAGACGAGACCCCGCATTCCGCTCCGGAACCTTTTCCGTCGCGCCGGAACTGCAATCAAGGCCCTGAAGCCGTGCTGGATGATGAGTCCTATGTCAGTCGCGCAATTCCTCGAGCCCGGAGCTCTCAACTTCGACCTTGTCGTGATGGACGAGGCCTCACAGATCAGGCCTGAAGAGGCTCTTGGTGCAATTGCTAGAGCAAAGCAGATGGTTGTCGTAGGAGACCAGGAGCAGCTTCCGCCGACGCCGTTTTTTCAAAAGCTATCGGCAGATGGCGGAACAGAAACCGAAGACGACGAGGAAGTCGATGTCAAACAAGACTCCATCCTCGAAGCCGCAGCCGCGAGGTTCTTTCCACCGCGGCGGCTGAAGTGGCATTACCGGTCCGAGCACGGATCGCTAATCTCATTCTCGAACTCCGAGTTCTATGCAAATGAGCTAACGGTGTTTCCATCGCCGCATCACGATCATTCTGATTATGGCGTGAAGCTGGTCTCCGTTTCAGGTGCATATGGTTCGGGGGTGAATCAAGCAGAAGCAAAGGCCGTTGTTGAGGCCGCGGCAGCCTTCATGAAGGACCACGCGCATCAGTCCCTTGGCATTGTTGCCGTCAACAGCAAGCAAGCAGAGTTGATCCGGGAGCAGGTCGACCGCCTGTTCGCGTCCGACCCGGATGCGGAAGCCTATCGTGCCAAGTGGGCGACCGGACTCGAAGCTCTATTCGTGAAGAATCTGGAAAACGTTCAGGGCGACGAGCGGGATGTGATGTTCATTTCGACTGTTTACGGGAAGGACGAGGCTGGGAATTTCTACCAGCGTTTCGGCCCAATCAATAGCGAATATGGACACCGGCGACTTAATGTTTTGTTTACGCGTGCGAAGAAGAAGGTAGTAGTGTTTACATCCATGACTCCAGAAGACATCACGGACGATGGACGGCACCGGGGCG
>CAZZAQ010000043.1:1131-13203 GCA_964652165.1 uncultured Bifidobacterium sp. | reverse complement strand
TTTCAACGGTTTCTCACACCCAGTCGAAACCGTTGAAACGGTTTCGACCTCCTCCTCCGCGTGTACACCCTGCTGAAGCGGGGTGTTAATGAAACCGGCACTTCGGCGCACGATACGACTGTGAAATATCCGGGTTAAAACGTTGAATCGGTCGCGAATAGCCGCGAGCTTGCGTTTTAACGATTCAACGATTCAACGATTCAACGATTCAACGATTTAACGAACCAACCTTCCGTTGCTCCGACCGACGCTGTCACTCGCGAGTAATTGTTTCATCCAGGTTCAGCAGCACGCGCGCGATGGCGGTCCACGCCTCGGCCTGCGGCTTCCGGTCGTCGCCGGTGGCCGGGCGGCGTTCCGTCGCGAGCAATTCCTGAAGGCGCCGCTTTTCATCGGCCGAAGGCAGCCGCGCCACGCAGAGTCGGAACATGTAGTCGAGCCGCGCGGAATCGGACTTGGGCGCCTCGCGAAGGACGCGCGTCGCGAGGCCCTCCGCCATTTCGTAGAACTGCTGGTCATTCAGCAGCGTGAGGGCCTGTAACGGGGTGTTCGACCGGAGGCGGCGTGTGCAGGCGCTGAAGGCGTCCGGCGCGTCGAACACCGCCAGGGCCGGATGCGGCGTCGCCCGCCAGAACCAGGTGTAAACGCCGCGCCGATGGCGGTCGGCGCCGGCGCTGGGCTTCCAGTCGCGGTTGGATTGGCCGAGCGACATCACGCCGGCAGGCTGCGGCGGATAGACCGGCGGCCCGCCCATCTTGCGGAACAACAATCCGCTGGCGGCCAGCGCCACGTCCCGCACGACCTCGGCGTCGAGACGCAGGCGGCTTTGGCGTGCGATAAGTTTGTTGTTCGGATCCGTTTCGCGCAACTCGGGCCGGACGCGGGAGGATTGGCGGTAAGTGGCGGTTGTGACGATGAGCCGGTGCAGGTGCTTCAGGCTCCAGGGAGTTGAATCGTTGAATCGTTGAATCGTTGAATCGTTAAATGAGGTGGCGACGGGTCTGCCGATTTCCGATTTAACGATTGAACGATTTAACGATTCACCGGGCGCCGAAGGCGCCATCAACTCCCACGCCAGCCAGTCGAGCAACTCCGGGTGCGTCGGCAGCGCGCCTTGCGTGCCGAAGTCGTTCTCCGTCTCGACGAAGCCGCGGCCGAAATACTGTTGCCAGACGCGGTTCACCAACACCCGTGCGGTCAGCGGGTTGTTCGTCGCCACGATCCAGCGGGCGAGATCGAGGCGGGTCGCAACTCCCTCTCCCCGCGACGCAGGAGTGAGGAGAGGGCCGGGGAGCACTGGAGTTGAACCAAGCGGGCCGAACGGATCCTCACTCTTACTCTTACTCTTACTCTCACTCTCACTCTTACTCTCTAACTCCCTTGCAGGATTGGGCTGAGGAGTAGGAGTAAGATTAGGATTAAGATTAGGATTAAGAGCAGGCGCTGGAGTAGTGAGGAACTCCGGCGTCCCCGGTGCGAGCGCTTCGCCGGGCCGGGTGAAGTCGCCCTTGATCAGCAGGTGCGTGTCGCGCGGCGCGGCGAGTTCGCGCAGGACGAGCGTGGTGACCGGCTTGGGCTCGCGCTTTTCAAGCTTCTTCAGCTTGGCATTGCGCGACGCGAACTCGGGGTCGTCCGGTTGGAAAGCGGCATAAGCGGTGCGCTTTTGCTTCTTCGTCCGCTCGGCGAACGGCACGTTGAGAATCTTCTCCACGTCCGGCTTGAGTTGGGCGCGCTGCTCGGCGGTCAATTCCTGTTCCCACTTCTGCTGCTCGCTGCCTTTGGTGTTGAGATAGCGGTCCAGGTCTTCTTCCACCTCCTCCAGTTCCTGCTTCAGGCTCTCGCCGACCTCGAACTCGCCCGGAATTTCAAGGACGCCGCCGGGCGTGCCCTTGCCGTGGCCGTCCTCGACCGTGCTGTTGAAGAACGCGAACATGCGGTAGTAATCGCGCTGGGTAAACGGGTCGAATTTGTGGTCGTGGCACTGCGCACAGCCGAGCGTCACACCGAGGAACACCGTCGCCGTCGTGTTCACACGGTCCACCACCGACTCGACGCGAAATTGCTCGGGGTCGATGCCGCCTTCCTGGTTGATTTGCGTGTTGCGATGGAAGCCGGTGGCGATGAGCGGCTCCAGCGGCTGGGTTTCCCGCGGCAACGAGTTCGTCTCCACGAGGTCGCCCGCGAGCTGCCAGAGGGCGAACCGGTCGAACGGCAGGTCGCGGTTCAACGCGGCGATGACCCAATCGCGGTATTTCCAAATCGAGCGCGGCGCGTCGATCGAGTAGCCATTCGAGTCGGCGTAACGCGCCGCGTCGAGCCACCAGCGCCCCCAGCGCTCGCCGTAGTGCGGGCTGGCGAGCAGGCGCTCGACAAGCCGCTCGTAAGCGCCGGGCCGGGTGTCCTTGAGAAACTGGTCGATCTCGGCCGGCGCGGGCGGCAGCCCGAGCAAGTCCAGCGACAGCCGGCGAAGCAGCGTGAGGCGGCTGGCTTCGGGCGACGGGGCGATGCCTTCGCGTTCGAGTCGGGCGAAGATGAAGGCATCGATCGGATTGCGGATTGCGGATTGCGGATTGCGGAGTTGCGGGACTTCCGGGCGCGACGGCGGGACGAACGCCCAGTGCATCGTGCTTTGCGGCTGCTCCTCGGCAGGGGCCTTGGCGCCGGAATCGATCCAGGACTTTAGCAGGGCGATTTGCGCGTCCGCCAGCGGCGGTTTCTTGTAGGGCATCCGCGCGATGTCGGCATGGGCGCCTTCCACGAGCCGGACGAGCAGGCTCTCCGCGCTGTTCCCGGGCGAGAACGCCGGCCCGTGCTCACCGCCCTTGAGCGCGAAAGCGGCGGTGTCGAGCCGCAGCCCGCTCTTTTGCCGCGAAGCGCCGTGGCATCGGTAGCAATTCTGCGCCAGCAGCGGTTTCACGTCGCGCGCGTAGTCCGGCGCCGCGGCGAGCGCAAATCCCCCAGTGCCGGCCAAAATGCCGAGGATCGTGGCTGCGATGCGCAACGTGCCGTTCATCAAGCTTGAGTCGAATCGGCCCGAAGTTTTCCGCGTAATCCGCAAGGAAGCGCGAGCCCTTGTGCAATTCACCCGCCACGCGCCTTCCTTGCGATGTCGCGAACCGACTCCAAATCCTCGCGCGTCAGGGGCGTGACTACACCATCGAGCCCCTCCAGGACTTTCTGTTCAAACCACGCCTCTTCCTGCATCTGCCGCCGGGCCGCCGCCTCGAAGAATTCACTGGCGGAGGCGAACACGCCGCTGCGCACGGCCTGCTCGATGTAGGATTCCAACTCCGGGGGCAGAGTGATGTTCATAACGCATCCAGTTTAAGCCGACTTTCGCCGGGATTGCAACGCGAGTTTCGCTTCCGCCGTAATGGGTCAGTGAAAGCGGGGCAATGGCCGCCCGCTGCGTAGCGGCGCACTGGCGTCCGCCGCACTTCCCCTTCGCAAATAAACCCATCGCAAACTCCGCCCGCCCTCGAAGCAGATCAGCGGCGAACGCCAGTTCGCCGCTACGAGACGGCGCGCTCCTTCCTCGAATCCACCCTGGCTCAAGGCTCGAATTGCTACTCCGCGTTCGGATAACTGCCGAGCACCTTCACGAAGTTGCAGTGCTCGTGGAGCAGTTCGATGGCGCGGGCCACCTTGCGCTCGGCGGCATGGCCGTCGACGTCCACGAAGAAGAAATATTCCCAGGCCTTGCGCTTGCTGGGGCGGCTCTCGATTTTCGTCATGTTCAACTTGTAGCGGCGCAACGGCGCCAGCGCGCTGTGCAGGGCGCCGACCTTGTCGGCGATGCTGAACATGATGCTGGTGCGGTCGCGGCCGGTCGGCGGCGGGCCTTTGCGTCCGAGAACAAGGAAGCGCGTCGCGTTGGCCGAACTGTCCTGGATGTCATGTTCGAGGATCGGGACGCGGTACTTCGCCGCGGCCAGTTCGCCGGCCAGCGCGCCGGACTTGCGCTCGCGCGCGGCGAGCTCAGCGCTCCGGGCGTTTGACGAGGTCTCGATGATTTCGGCGTGCGGAAAGTTCCGCTGAATCCAGCCGCGGCACTGCGCGAGGGTCTGCGGGTGGACGTAGAGCTTCTTGATTTGATCGCGGCGGGCGCGGCTCAGGAGGCACTGTCGGATCGGGAGGACAATCTGCGCGACGATCTTCAGGTCGCTGTCCACGAACATGTCCAGGGTATGGGTCACGACGCCTTCGGTGGAATTCTCGACCGGCACGACGCCGTAGTCGGCGCGGTTTTTGGCGACTTCGGCGAACACGTCGGCGATGGTCTTCTGGGCGAAGTAGTGGAGGCTGGCGCCAAAGCGGAGGATGGCCGCCTGGTGCGTGAACGTCGCTTCGGGACCGAGATAGGCGATGGTCATCGTCTTCTCCAGGCTGAGGGCGCTGGACATGATTTCCCGGTAAATGGAGCGAAGACTTTCGTCGGTGATCGGCCCCTTGTTCTCACGGCAGACGCGCTGGAGCACGGCCAGTTCCCGGTGCGGCGCGTAGATCTCCTCGCCGTGCTGAAGCTTGATGGCACCGATTTCCAAAACGTGCCGCGTGCGCTCGTTGAGGAGGGCCACGAGCTTTTCGTCGAGCGCGTCGATGGCCTTGCGATGCTCGGGAATGGTCATCGGGAGAATTTAGGTTTTACAATCTAAGATTTGCGAGCGCAGAACTTCAGGTGACTCACCATACGGCAGCCTGCCTCACGGTGCGAACGGGTTGAATGTCCGCAGCGGTGGGGGAAAGTCGCGCACATTGCGAGTCACGATCGTGAGGTCATGTCGGAGTGCGGTGGCGGCAATCAGACTGTCCCGCAAACTCAGCGGTCGGGCAAAGGAACGGGCTTGGAGATCCGCCCAAGCGAGAGCTACGCGCACGTCGAAGCGCAAGATGTTGGATTCCATTTTGTCTATCAGGCCTTCCAGCCAGATGTCGAGTTCGGTGCGGCGCCGGCTTCGAGGTAGGCGACGGATACCGGCGGCAAGCTCAGCAATGACGATGGCGGAGGTGCGGAGGCGGCTCTCATGCCGTACGAGCCAGGCCAGCACGCGGGGATTGGGTTGAGGTTTCCTGACTTCGCTCCAGACGTTGGTATCCACCAGCCAGCTCACAGCTTGACCCTCCGCGGCCGCTCGCGGGACGGAGCGGGCGGATCAAAGGGATGCGGACAGGCGCGCAGGTGTGAAATGAGGCCGGCGTTGGAGCGTGGGTTGACGCGACGCATCACTAGGACGCCAGGATGGTCGCCTTCGACGAATTCCCACACGTCGCCCTTCTTGACGCGCAATTTGTGTCGAAGAGTTTCAGGGATGACGATCTGGCCGTTGGTGCTGGTCTTGGCGGTTAGCATACATTCAAGGGCAACGGTAAATTTGTTCGTGGTTAATAGCAAGGAGTGAGCGAACTTCTAGCTGAGCTTGGTCAAGACTCAGGCCCCGTCAGGCGTGCAGCTAGCCTCAATGACCAATTCGACATTCTGGCGGGCGACTCAACAAATTACCCCGCATCCGACGGCGGGGTCTGCTTCCGCCGGGCGACCCGGGGCTTTGGCGCAGGCTCGGCGGAGGCGGTCCCGGTGGTTTGGGTGGACGGACCCTGGGCCTGGAGCGCTGCGTTGGAGGCCGTGCCCGTGGTCTGCGGCAGCTCCGACTCGGCGGGCGAAACCTGCTCGGCGCCCTGCGCCAATTCGATGGAAGCCTGAGGCCCCTCGTGTCTGCGCGCGGCCGGCTCGGCCTCGGCCGTGGCGACGCCGGTACCGAGCAGGCTCGCTCCAGCGCCGAGAGCGCGCTCGCTCGAGGATGGCGGAGAACTTTCGCCTCCAACCGACGTTGGCGCGGCGTCATGCCCATGCGGCGCGGAGCGTCCGCCGTCCACTGGAAGTTTGAGTTGTTGAGGCGGCGCGGTCGCAAGGCCGGGGTCGACCGTCAGCAGCGACTCAGGCTTGGTGACGGGGATGCGGCGCAACTCGTCCGCCGCCGGAAGGTCGTCGAGCACCTTCAGTCCGAAGTATTCGAGGAACGCTGGCGTGGTGCCGTAGGTCATTGGGCGGCCGATCACGTCCGCGCGCCCGACCTGTTCGACAAGCCCGCGTTCGAGGAGCGTTTGCATGACTCCGTCCACGGCGACGCCGCGCACCTGCTCAATCTCGGCGCGGGTGATTGGCTGGCGGTAGGCGATGATGGCGAGGGTTTCGAGCGCAGGAGCGCTGAGGCGGCTGGGGCGGTTGCGGTGCCCGACCAGCGCCCGAATCCAAGGCGCGAATTCCGGCTGGCTGGCGAACTGCCATGCCCCGGCCACGCACACCAATCGGTAGCTGCGCCCGGCGGAGTTGTGGTCGCGCTCCAATTCTCCGAGGGCGGCCTCGATGTTCTCGATGGGCGTCTTCTTAAACGGCCGGGCGGCGCCCGATTCGTCATGCTCGGCGGCGTTGGCGAGCAGGTCGCGCAGCTCCTTCGGAGTGAGCGGCTGTTGGGCGGAGAACAGAATCGATTCGAGGATGAACTTGAGGTCCATGAGTAGTGTGTGAAACGTAAAACGTGAAACGTGAATCGTAAAGGTTCAGGAGACCACGGGGTCGTTGTCGGCTGGATTCTCCATCCTGCTCGCACCCTGTTTCGTCAGCTCTTCGGAGGACGAGGGGATGGAAGGCGGCGGTGGAGTCAAATCTGACTGGAGATTCTCGGAGGCGAGAGCGGCCGCGTAGGCTTCGCCGGGATTGGTCTCGGGGGCGGCGAGCGGGGCGGCCTCGATCTCGATCTCACCGAACGCCGCGTGTTGGAGGGCCACGAGGTGGCGCAGGCGCATCAACTCGAGCAACGCCAGGAACGTGCAGACGATTTCGCTGCGGCTGGTGGCCCCGGCGAACAGCTCCGAGAAGCGGAGCCTGCCGCGCGCCGCGAGGAGGCGGCGGAGGTGCTCGATCATTTCGCTGACCGTCCACTTGTCCTCGAAGATGTCGCGCAAATCCTCGCGCTGGTTGACGCGTTTGAGAATGGCGTTGACGGCGTTGATGAGGTCGAAGAGGCCGACCTGTGGCGGCGGCGCGGCGGGCGCCGTTTCAAACGATGGGTTGCACGGCAGACGAGGGAAGACGTTTTCCTGGCGCGCCTCGAGCGTTTGAAGTTGCGCGGCGGCGTCCTTGAATTTCTTGTACTCGACGAGCTGGCGGATGAGTTCCCAGCGCGGGTCTTCGGCGGCGTCCTCGCCTTCGGCCGTCACCTGTTGATGGACGGGCAACAACTCGCGGCTCTTGATGTACATGAGCGTGGAGGCCGTGACGAGGAACTCGCCGGCGATTTCCAGGTCGAGCATGCGCATGACCTCGACGTACTCCAGGAATTGCGTGGCCAGGCGGGTGAGGTTGACTTCGTAGATGTCCACCTCCTCCTTCTTGATGAGATACAGAAGGAGATCGAGCGGGCCTTCGAAGACCTCGAATTGGACTCTGTAATCGGTCATGCGCCGCTGACGGCGCGTCCGTCGCAGCAGCGAATCCTAGGTCGTCGGTGCGAGGTGATGCAAGGCTTTGGTGCCATCCCTCCTGTGCTCAATTCTTGCTTTTGTCCCTAATCCAACTTCGATAGGATAGACCGTCGTGACACCATACGCGGACAGCCTGGCGCCGGCTCGGGAAGATCTCTCCCCGATTTTTTTCGCGCCGCGTGCTCCTGAACCGCCGCGCCACCAACGTAGGGCAGGCGTCTCGCCTGCCCTGGCCGCGCAGCGGCCAAACGGGGACGCGCCTTCGGCGCTGGGCAGGCGAGACGCCTGCCCTACATTGGCGCCTCGGGAAGCTCGTAATGTGGCTCTACTCGACCTGACGCGCCGACAGTTCTTCAGCCGGTGCGCGATGGGGCTGGGCAGCGTCGCACTCGCCTCGATGCTGGGCGGGAGAAAGGCCTTCGCCACGGAGACGGGCGCGGCGGGCAATCCGATGGCGCCGCGCCGGCCCCATTTTGCGGCGCGGGCCAAAAACGTCATCTACCTGTTCATGGCCGGCGGGCCGTCGCAACTGGAGTTGTTCGATTTCAAACCGCGGTTGGTCGAGTTGAACGGCCAGCCCATCCCTCAGTCGTTCATCGAAGGGAAACGCTTTGCGTTCATGGGCAGCAGCCACGGAACGAAGCTGCTGGGCACGCGGCGGGCGTTCCGCCAGCACGGGCAAAATGGCGCCTGGGTGAGCGAGATGTTTCCCCACACGGCGGGCATCGTGGACGACATCACGCTGGTGCAGTCGTGCGCGGCCAGCCTGTTCAATCACGCGCCGGCCAAGCTGTTCATGAACACGGGCAGCGGGCAGTTCGGCCGGCCGAGCATGGGGTCGTGGGTCACGTACGGCATCGGCAGCGAATGCGACAATCTGCCAGGATTCGTGGTGCTTCAGAGCGGCCCGCGCGGTCCGCGGGGCGGCGCGGTGAATTGGGGCAGTGGCTTCCTGCCGACGAGTTACCAGGGCGTGCCGTTGCGCGGCCACGGCGAGCCGATCCTCAATCTCACATCGCCCGCGGGCCTCACGTCCGCACGCCAGCGCCAGGCCATCGACGCCATTCGCGACCTCAATCTCAAACGGGCCGTCGAGACTGGCGACCCGGAGATCAATACGCGCATCGCCAGCTACGAGATGGCTTATCGAATGCAGAGCAGCGCCCCCGAATTGATTGACCTTTCCGGCGAAAGTCCGGCCACGCTCGCGCTCTACGGCGTTCAGAAGGACAAGCCGGGCTTCGCGCGCAATTGCCTGCTCGCCCGACGGTTGGTCGAGCGCGGAGTGCGGTTCGTGCAGCTTTACCACACGAACTGGGACAGCCACGGCGGCCCCGGCGAAAACCTTCAGGGCGACTTCGAGAAAATGTGCCGCGAGGTGGACCAGGCGCAAGCGGCGCTGGTGACGGACCTCAAGTCGCGCGGATTGCTGGACGAGACGCTGGTGATTTGGGGCGGCGAGTTTGGCCGCACTCCGATGGGCGAAAACCGCGACACCACCGGGCGCAATCACCACATCGACGCCTTCACGATGTGGTTCGCCGGAGGCGGTGTGAAACGCGGCGCCATCATCGGCAGGACCGACGAACTGGGCTTCAACGCCGTTGAAGACCGCTGCCATGTTCACGACCTCCACGCCACAATTCTTCACTTGCTCGGCCTGGAACATACAAGGCTCACTTTTCGGTTCCAAGGGCGCGACTTCCGGCTGACCGACGTTCACGGCGAGATCATCCACAAGTTGCTGGCGTGACGGTTTGACTTGGCGGCAGCCGCTTCTCTAACGTCGTCTCGACTGACGAACAAGCGCATCTCGCTGCTGCCTGCGCAGCAACGGACCGACTAGTGGGGCAGGCGTCTCGGCTGTCCCACGAAGGCAGCCGCAGGGTCCCACAGTGGCGCAGACGACCTCGTCTGCGCTAGTCTCGCAGGCGACTCGCCTGTGAGATCCCGGGGCAAACGACGGACCGACAGGCGGGTCGCCTGTCGGGGACTACGGCAGGCGAGTCGCCTGCCCCACTGCGGTGGCGGCGCCCGGATGTGCCCCAGACGAACCAAAACCACGAGCACGACGTGTTGTTTCCCCGGACCCAGCTTCCAGTGTCGCCACCGCGCGTCGTTGTTACCGGCGCGGGGATTGTCACGGCACTCGGCGTTGGCTGGCGGGGGAACGCGGAGGGCTTTCGCCAGGGACGAACGGCGTTCCGGCCGGTGACGCTCTTCGACGTCTCGCGTCAACGGGTCAAGCAGGCAGCGGAGGTCGATTTGCCCGGCGAAATCAGCGGGACGCGCCTTGGCGCACGGGCGCAACGGCGCCTGGACCGCGCTGCCAAGCTTTTGCTTCTGGCCGCCTCGGAAGCGTGGCAGCAGGCGGGCTGGACGCCGGAGGAGGCGCTGCCGGTTGTGCTGGGCACGACGAGTGGCGGGATGCGGATGGGGGAGGAGTATTACCGCCAGGTCATTGATACAGCGGCGCGTTCCGGGGGTCTGGCCGCGCGCGCCATCCAGTACCAGCCGCAGAGGCAGGGGCTGGATCTGGCTCTAGCATTCGGGTTTCGGGGTCCTCAAACGATTATCGCCAACGCCTGCGCCTCGGGCGCCAACGCCATCGGCCATGCCTGGCACCTGATTCGCCACGGCCGGACGGAACGGGTGCTCACAGGCGGCTACGACGCATTGAGCCATCTGGTGTTCTCAGGGTTCGATTCTTTACAGGCGCTCTCGCCGACGGAGTGCCGCCCGTTCGACTCGCGGCGCGACGGGCTGGCGCTGGGCGAAGGCGCGGCAGTGCTGGCGCTGGAAACGCTCGACCGCGCGGCGGGTCGCGGTGCCGAGATTCTCGGCGAGGTGTGCGGCTACGGCGCAGCCACGGACCCACACCATCTCACGCAACCGCATCCGAACGGCGACGCGGCGCTTCAATCCATGCGCGGCGCGTGCGAGGCGGCGGGCGTGCGGCCGGAACAAATCGGCTACCTGAATGCCCACGGGACGGGCACGCCGCTGAATGACAGCGCGGAGGCGGCTGCCATCAAGCGATGGGCGGAGAGCGACGCGGCGAGAATCCCGGTGAGTTCGACCAAGGCGGGCATCGGACATCTGCTCGGAGCGGCGGGCGCCGTGGAAACCGTGGTTTGCCTGATGGCGCTGCGCGAGCAATGGCTGCCGCCGATGCGCGCGGTGGAAAAGCCCGATGAGGCTTGCGCGTTTCCGTTGGTGCGCGAGCCGGGAAAAGCCAGATTCGAATACGCGCTGACGAATTCCTTCGGCTTCGGCGGGGCGAATGCATCGCTCGTGTTGCGGAGGTGGGGATGAACGGTGTGTTCGTCCATGGCATCGGCGCGGTGTCGCCGGCGGGCTGGGGCGTGCCGGCGCTGCGGGCGGCATTGAAGTCGGGACAGCCGTTGCCTCGAAAGGAGCTTTTCCGGCCGGGCCGGTCACGGCCGCTTGCGGTGCGGATCGTCCCGGCGCCGGTCCCGAAGCCTGGCTTCCTTTCGAATCCGCGATTTAGACGCTCGAGCGCCATCAGCCAGTACGCGGCCGGAGCGGTCATCGAAGCGTTGGGCGGCGAGGCTGCGAGCGCCGGGAAGGACGTGCTGCGGCTGGGGATTGTTCTCTGTGTCATGCACGGCTGCGTCGCTTATTCGCGACGCTTCTACGACGAGACGCTGCGCGATCCGGCGACGGCAAGCCCGCTGCTGTTCCCGGAAACCGTGTTCAACGCGCCGGGGAGCCACCTGTCGGCGCTGCTTGGGACCCCGGCAATCAACTACACGCTGGTGGGCGATCCGGGGACGTTCGTGCAAGGACTGGCGCTGGCGGCGCAATGGCTGGAGCAGGAGGAGGTGAACGGCTGCCTGGTCGTCGGGGCCGAAGAAACGGACTGGACGACGGCGGACGCGTTCCGGCTCTTTTCGCGAAAGGTCGTGCTGTCCGAAGGGGCCGGGGCGCTCTATTTGCGCCGGGAACCTGCCGAGGGCGCGGCAGAATTGCGGTGGGTGACTGACCCACGGCTGTTCTTCGACGCGGCGTCACGCGCCGCGGCGGCGAGCGAGGTGAGGAAGGAATTCGCCCAAGGCGGCCCAGCGGAGTTGTTGTGCGACGGCCAGCAGGACGTGGACAAGTTCGACGCCGCGGAACGAGCGTCGTGGCGCGATTGGACCGGGGCGAGGCTTTCCCCCAAACGAACTCTCGGCGAGGGCTTGACGGCGGCGGCGGCCTGGCAATGCGTGGCGGCACTGGATCGGATGGCGCTGGGGCATTACCGGGCGGCCAACGTCAGCGTCGTGGGGTGCAACCAACAGGCGATCGGAGCGCGATTCGTGGCGGCCGAGGACGGAGAACGTAAAACGTAAAACGTAAAACGTAAGAACAGCAGGGCAGATCAAGGTGAGGGGCACGATTTGGGCCCTATTACGTTTCACGTTTCACGTTTTACGTTTCACGTTTTACGCCTTCCGTGTTCCATTGCCGTTAGTCAACTGACGCATAACAGGATGAACCATCGAGTCATTCTCATCACCGGAGCCAACGGGGGGCTGGGCAGCGCCATCGCGCGCGCGTTCCTCGTGGAATCGGCGGACAATTTCG
>CAZZAQ010000043.1:0-1121 GCA_964652165.1 uncultured Bifidobacterium sp. | reverse complement strand
GGCGTGCGCCAGCGGCGCGAGGCAGCCGGGAAGCTGGGCGCGGAATTTGCCGGCCGTTGCGGCGAGATCGAACTGGACGTGACGCGGCCGGCGGCCTGGAAGGCTGCCGTCGAGCGAATTGTCGGGCAGTCAGGCCGCCTGGACGTGCTGGTGAACAATGCCGGAACGCACGAGGACGCCTTGCTGGCGAACATGCCGGCGGAATCGTGGGAGCGCGTGCTCGCGGCAAACCTCGACGGGGTGTTCCACGGCTGCCAGGCGGTGCTGCCCACGATGATTGCGCAGCGGGGCGGGCGCATTGTGAACGTCGCCTCGCTCAGCGCGCTGGCCGCGCCGGCCGGACAGACGAACTACTCGGCCGCCAAGGCGGGCGTGGTGGCGCTCACGCAGTCGCTGGCCAAGGAGGTCGCGCGCATCGGCATCACGGTGAACGCCGTCTGTCCCGGCTTTCTGGAGACGGAGGCGCTGGCCGGGATGGCGCCGGAACAGCGAAAGGCCGCGATGGCGAATATTCCGATGCGGCGGTTCGGCCGGCCAGAGGAAGTCGCGGCGGTCGTCCGATTTCTGGCTTGTCCCGAGGCCAGCTACGTCACAGGCTCGGTCGTCAAAGTCGATGGCGGAATCCTGTAGTCATGATGGAAGAGTTCAACGCACTCAAACAGCGCCTCAAGGCCATCCTGGTCGAGAACCTGATGTTGCAAATGGGCGCGGACGAGATTGGCGACGATCAGCCGCTGTTTGGGCCGGGCAGTCTTGGGCTGGACTCGGTGGATGCTCTGCAACTGGTGGTGGCGCTGGACAAGAACTTCGGCCTCAAGGTGCCAGACCCGGCGGCAGCAAAAGCCATGTTGCAAAGCGTCAGCACGATGGCGACGGCGGTGCAGGGCAACGCGGGACGCGATTGATGAACCCAAGAAGAGCAGCTGAAACCACGGATGGACACAGATGAACACGGATAAGAAGGCTTTGCGACGGCAAGCGGGTTCAACTGTTGGCGGAGAGACTCTCTCGACTAATATCCGTGTACATCTGTATTGGGCGCAGCTCAGGTTTTGAGAGAGCGCCCGCCAATCCCAAAGGGATTGCGTCCCAAAGCCCAGGGTTGCGAGGAACGAGCTACC
>CAZZAQ010000042.1:0-13481 GCA_964652165.1 uncultured Bifidobacterium sp. | reverse complement strand
GCGGTTGCACCGTCATCAACAACAGGGGCTTCGAGGGACCGTGGACCTACAGTCCTGGCACCGGCTCCTGGAGGAGTCGCGGCCAGGGTCCGGAAATCGGCCAGCCCGGTCCTTCGACCCGGCTCAGTTGCCCGGCCGTTGCCGTGACGCAGGGCGGAAACGTCCGCGTGAGCGTCTCCCACCGCTGGAGCTTCGAGTACGATCCGACCGCTTGGGACGGCGGCCAGATTCAGGTTAGCGTCAATGGCGGCGATTACTTCGCCGTGCCCGGGGCATCCTTCGTCCAGAACGGATACAACGGTGCGGTGTTTTCGGGCAGTGCCGCCGAACTCCGCGGCCAAACGGCCTTTGTCAGCAGTTCGGACGGGTATGCCGCGGGAACATTCATCACCACCATCGCCGACCTGGGTTGTTTCTCGCCCGGCAACACGATCTCCGTCCGGTTCGTGGGGTCTTATGACACCAACACGCGCAATGGCGACCCGGCCTGGGAAATCGACAGTATCAGCCTCACTCAGGGCGTTCCTCAGAGTGGAACCACCGCCAATTTTGGCGTGGCCTTCACGGCGACTTCGACTCCGCCGAACGCGCCTGGCTTCATCCAGTGGGAGGTCAGCCATGCGGGTGGTCCGTTCAGCGCAATTGGGGGCGCCAACGGCGCGACACTCTCATTCGAGCCGAGCCTGGCGGACGACGGCAATTGCTACCGGGCCGTGATCTCCATCCCCGGCGCGATGGCGGTTTCGGAAGTGGCCTGCCTCAACGTGACGCAGCCCAACACGCCGCCGCGGTTCACCAAAGGCCCCGACCAACTGGTGTTGGAGGACGCCAGCCGGATCTGCGTGCCGGGATGGGCCACGGACATCCAGAACCACAGCATCCCGCGCAGCCGCACGCTCAACTTCAACAGCCAGCCGCGCAATACCGAACTCTACGGTGTCGCCGGGGTGAACGGCGGCAACTGCAAGCTGACCACGCCGGTCAACAGCGCGTTCGGTGACCTCGTCCTGAACCTCGGCTCGGCTCAAACCTTCCCGACCTTTGCGGCGAGTTGGAGGTCCCTGCTCGGCGGCGGCGGTGGCGGCGGCGCGGACGGCTACAGCTTCAGCATCGGCACCGATCTGGCCTATCCACCGACTTACGGCAATCCGGGTGAGGAGGGCACGGGGACCGGCCTCATTGTCGCGGTGGACACCTTCGACAATGCCGACGTCGAGGTGCCCGACGTGGGCATCGAGATTGTCTGGGGGGGCCAACGTGTTGCCTTCGGGAACATCCCTAAGGACAACCCCGGCAATGGCATTTACCTGCGCAAGAACACGTTCGTGGACGCCAACTTGACGGTCGATGGCGCCGGCCTGGCGACGTTCAACTACGACGGCACAACCATCAGCGCCCAACTCCCGGGCTTCGCCGGCCTCACCGCCAACCGCCTCATGTTCGGCGCCCGCACCGGCGGGGCCAATGACAATCAGTGGATCGACGACCTCACCGGCAACGAATGGATCGAGAGCTTCCTCCCGGTCGATCAAGCCAATGCCGAGGCCAACCAGACCGTGAAGTTTGTCGTCAGCAACACCAATCCGGGCCTGTTCTCCGAACAGCCGAACATCGCCGCCAATGGCACCCTGTGCTACACGCCGTGCCCGAACTGCTGCGGCAACGCGATCGTGACCGTCGCCGCGATGGATGACGGCGGCACCGACCCGCAGTGCGGTGGGAACGACATGTCGGCTCCGCAGACCTTCGTCATCAGGGTCGAGTGCATTCCCGATTGTCCGGTGGCTAATCCATTGAACGTGACAGTGATGCAGGATTCGTCGGTGACCTTCCAACTGCCGGCCTCCGATCCGGACGGGGATGCGTTGCAATACATGACCACCCAGCCCCCCGCCCACGGCATCCTGGTCGTACAAACCGCGACCGGCGCGGCAACCTACACCCCCAACCGGGGCTATTGCAGTGATATAGTTCCGGGTGACAGCTTCAAATTCCGGGTCACCGATGGCCGATGCCAATCGCAGGAAGCCACAGTCTCCATCATCGTCATTTGCCCGAACCACTGTCCGACCGCCGTGGCCAAGGCCTCGCCCAATTGCGAGCTCAGGCCCGACCAGACCAGCACCATCGTCATCTCAGCCAACAACTCCAACGGTTGTGTGACGCTCGACGGCTCGTTGTCCTCCGACCCCGACGGCGACCCGCTGACCTATGTCTGGCTGGCCGACCTGGACGGCGACGGCGTCAAAGAGCCGTTCGCTTCGGGCGCCGTGGTCACCAACTGCTTCGATCTGGGCGAGCACGACATCATGCTCATAGTGGACGACGGCCGCTGCACGCGGACGGTTTCGCTCACCGTCGAAGTCCTGAGCGCCTGCGAAGCGGTCGAGTTGCTGATCGACAAGGTTAACAATGCCGACCTCGGTCGCCGCAACAAGCGGCCGCTCATCGCCACGCTCAAGGCGGCTTGCGCCTCGTTCGACCGCGGCAACTGCGTCTCCGGCGTCAACCAGTTGGAGGCCTTCCAGAACAAGGTCCGCGCGCAGATCGGCCGCGTGAACAAGACTCTGGCCGACGAAATCATCGACATGACGCAAAAGGTGCTCGACTGCATCGACTGCGAGAAGGGCAACAACGGTTTGGGCAACGGGATCGATCCGCAGCCCCCGGGCAACCCGCCGCCCAATGATGTTCCGCCACCACTCTGAGTCGGGAATACCCTGAACCAGCACGAGAGACCGGGAGCAATCCCGGTCTCTCTTTTTTCAGTGATTGCCTGCCGGCCCCCGGTCTAGTATTGCGCTCAACCCTTGTGCATGAGCCGCATGCCGAAGTCGCACCGCACTGCGGGCGCATCTCGAGACTGCCACTGTGGTGATGAGGCCGCGGTCCCGGCGGTCTGCATGGGCGTCTCGTCCGCCTGCGCTGGGAGCGCCGGCATCCTGCCGGCGAGTCGCTTGGTTGTAAGTCGAGAAACTCGCCGACAGGATGTCGGCGCTCCCAGTGGAATGATTCGCCGCCTCTCATCGCTCGCCTTGGCTCTGGGCCTCGCCCTGCCGAGTCCGCCCGCCCGCGCCGCCGACTGGCAGGCGGGCGAGGGCTGCCGCAGCCGCGCGCTGGCCGTGTCGGCCGGAGGCCGGACGTTTCTGCAACGCCTCGCGCCAGCCTCCACCGGAGTCTCGTTCACCAATTATGTTTCCGAGGAGGAAGGCCTGAAGAATTCCATGCGCATCGATGGCACCGGCGTGGCCGCAGGCGACATCGACGGCGACGGCTGGTGCGACCTGTTTTTTTGCGGCATCGAGAAGCCCAGTGTGTTGTATCGCAATCTCGGCAATTGGCGCTTCGAGGACGCAACGGCCGCGGCGGGCCTGGCGCTGACGAATCATCCCGCCACCGGCGCGGCGTTTGCCGATGTGGACGGCGACGATGATCTGGACCTGCTCGTCAATGCGCTCGGCGGCGGAACGCGGTTGTTCTTGAATGACGGCAAGGGCAGGTTCACCGAGTCCGCCGAATCCGGCCTCATCCGCAAGTTCGGCAGCACCTCGCTGGCGCTCGCCGATATCGATGGGGACGGCGACCTGGACCTCTACGTCTGCAACTATTCGACGTCGAAGATCGAGGACCATCCAAACGCCCGGTTCGACACGAAGCGCGTGGACGGCAAGCCGGTGCTCATCGCCATCGATGGCGTGCCGCTGACCTCCCCGGAATTGACGAACCGCTACTTCGTCGATGCGGGCAGCGTCGTGCGCGAACGCGGCGAGCCGGACGTGCTTTACTTCAACGATGGACGCGGCCATTTCCGGCCGGTTTCCTGGACAGACGGTTCGTTTCTCGACGAGGAAGGCAAGCCGCTCCTGCTGCCGGAGTACGAGTTCGGCCTCTCGGTCATGTTTCGCGATATGAATGGGGACCGTGCGCCGGACCTCTACGTCTGCAATGACCTCTTTCCGCCCGACCGCATTTGGCTCAACGACGGCCGCGGGCGTTTCCGCGCGATGTCGAACCTGGCCGTGCGCCACACCTGCCGCTTTTCGATGGGCGTCGATTTCGCCGATATCAACCGCGACGGCATCGACGACTTTTTCGTCGTGGACATGTTGAGCCGCGATCACGTCAACCGCAAGGTGCAGATTAGCGGCGTGCTGCCGATCTTCCTGCCCGTCGGCAAAATCGACAACCGACCACAACACCCTCTTCCTGGGCCGCGGTGACGGCACCTACGCCGAGTTCGCGCAATACGCCGGCCTCGAGGCCACCGAATGGTCGTGGATGCCCGCCTTCCTCGACGTGGACCTCGATGGGTTCGAGGACGTGCTCGTCACCACCGGCCACCAGCGCGACTCGCTGCACGCCGACGCCGTGAGCGCCATCCATCGCGAGCGCGGCAAGCGCCGGCTCACCGACCAGGAGCAGCGCGACCTGAAGAAAAAGTATTACCCGATGCTCCGCACCTCCACCCAGTGCTTCCGCAATCGGGGCGACCTCACGTTCGAGGACGCGACGCGGCAGTGGGGCTTCGATTATGTCGGCATTTCGCACGGCCTGTGCCTTGCGGACCTCGACAACGATGGCGATCTCGACGTCGTCATCGTTGCTTTCAACGACGTCGCGGGCCTCTATCGCAACGAATCCTCCGCTCCGCGCGTCGCCGTCCGGCTCAAGGGCCGCGCGCCCAACACGCGTGGCATCGGCGCGAAGATCAAACTGCTCGGCGGCGCGGTCTCCTCGCAGGCCCAGGAAATGATCTGCGGCGGACGCTATCTGTCGAGCGACGACACGGTGCGGATGTTTGCCGCCGGCGCGGCGGGCGGCGCGATGACTCTCGAGGTGACGTGGCGCAATGGCGCCGTCAGCACCGTCCGCGACGTGAAGCCAAACTATCTCTACGAAGTCGATGAAGCTGCCGCGAAGCCATTCACGCACCACGCACCACGCAACACGCCGTTGTTTTCCGACGTCAGCACGCTCCTCAACCACACCCACACCGACGATCCCTTCGATGACTTCAGCCGCCAGCCCACTCTCGGACGCAAACTGAGCCAGCTCGGTCCTGGCGTGAGCTGGTTCGATGTCGATGGCGACGGTTGGGAGGATTTGATTGTCGGCACAGGCGTCAACGGCCGGATCGCCGTGTTCCGAAATGACCGTAAGGGCGGCTTCCAGCGCCTGACGGAGCCGCCGTTCGACAAGCCCGAGCCGCGCGACCTGACCACGATTCTTGGCTGGGCGAAGCCCGGTGGCCGGCGCGTGCTGCTGGCGGGTTCGTCGAATTATGAGGATGCCGCGCCGCAAGGCGGCTGCGTGCGGGAATACGACCTGGCGGGCAGGACGGTCGGGGGAGATTTTCCCGCCTGGGAGTGCAGCACCGGCCCGCTGGCGATGGCCGATTGGGACGGCGACGGTGTGCTCGATTTATTCATCGGCGGCCGCGCGATGCCGGCGCGCTACCCGGAGGAGCCGTTTTCGCTGTTGCTCCGCGGCACCGGCACCAACTTCGTCGTGGACCCTGCCGCGACCCGGGCCATCGCCCGCGCCGGCATGGTGAGCGGCGCGGTGGTCAGCGATCTGGACGGCGACGGCCTCCCCGAGCTGGTGCTCGCTTGCGATTGGGGCCCAGTCAGGATCTTCCGCAGCGAACGGGGCAAATTCATCGAGTGGCCCGCCCCCGTCTCCTCCCTCAACTCTCCACTCTCCACTCTCAACCAACTGAACGGCTGGTGGAACAGCGTCGCGACCGGCGACTTCGACGGCGACGGCCGGCTCGACATTGTCGCCGGCAACTGGGGCCGCAATACAAGGTTTCAAAGCCACCGCGCGCAGCCGCAACGCATCTATTTCGGCGAGTGGATGAGCAACGGCGTCGTATTCACATTCGAGAGTTATTTCGACAGCGGCTTGAAAAAGTATGTGCCGTGGGCCAGCGCCGCCGTCGCGCGGTCGCTGCCGCTGGTTTCCGAGCGATTCAACAGCTACGAAGAGTTCGGAGGGGCGGGCATCCAGGATATCCTGGGGCCGAAGTTCAGCGAGGCGAAGGCGCTCGAGGCCTCGTGGTTCGAGACCACCTTGTTTCTGAATCGTGGCGACCGATTCGAGGCGCGGCCCCTGCCGGCCGAGGCGCAATTCTCGCCCGCGTTCGGCCTTTGCGTGGCCGACTTTGACGGCGACGGCAACGAGGACGTTTTCCTGAGCCAGAATTTCTTCGCCCTCGATGGCGACACATCGCGCTACGACGCGGGCCGCGGCCTGCTCCTGGCGGGCGACGGCCAGGGCGGATTCCGCGCGGTGCCTGGGGAGGAGAGCGGGATCAAGGTTTACGGCGAGCAACGCGGCGCGGCGGTGTGCGATTTTGATGGCGACGGGCGCGTGGACATCGCCGTGACGCAGAACGGCGCGGAGACCAAGCTGTATCGCAACACGCGCGCGAGGCCCGGCTTGCGCGTGAAGCTCAAGGGCGCGCCGGGCAATCCTGACGGCATCGGTGCGGTGGTCCGATTGGTGAGTGGGGGGAAGCAGGGGCCGGTGCGGGAAGTACATGCGGGTTCGGGCTACTGGTCGCAGGACGCGCCGACGCAAGTCATGTCCGGCGCGTCGCCGGTCACCGGGGTTTGGTGCCGCTGGCCGGGCGGACGCACCAACCTCGTCGAGGTTCCGTCTGGCGCGCGCGAAGCGGTCCTTACGCCGGAACTCGTTAAATCGTTAAATCGTTGAATCGGGGCCGGGAGCGCTGCCGCTTCAGCGGTTCAACGATTCGACTGTTCTTGTTGCCGCCTCGTCGTGCTGTGAAATGATGACCCAACGGCAATGACCACCATTTGTCTGGCCGAAACCGAGCAACAAATCCGCCGGTGTTTTCCCGTCATGGCGGAGTTGCGCCCGCATGTTCTCGAGCGGGAGTTCGTCGAGCGCGTCCGACTGCAGCAACGGGAAAGCGGCTACCAACTGGCGTTCGTCGAGGAATCCGGCGCGGTGCGGGCCGTCGCCGGCTTCCGCATCGCGGAGTTCCTCGCGTGGGGCAGGATATTGTACGTGGACGATTTGGTGACTGCTGCGGCGGAACGCTCGCGCGGCCACGGGCAGGCGTTATTCCATTGGCTCGTCTTGCGCGCGAAAGCGAACGGGTGCGCGCAGTTGCACCTCGATTCAGGCGTGCAGCGTTTTGACGCGCACCGTTTTTACCTGCGGCAGCGGATGAGCCTCACCTCGCATCATTTTGCATTGGAGTTGAGTTGAGCGAGACATGCTGGAAAAGACACGGCTTCGGGTTGATGATTGACGTCCGGCAGTGCGCGGAATTAGAACCTTCCCATCGCGACGATCATGATCGACTACGAAAAAGCCCGACAGCAGACAATCGCGCGGCAACCCATGTATCTGGAGGCCGCCCGCGCTCTCATCCGCCGCGGCGCGGCTCTCTGCTCCAACGAGGGCGAGGAGCACGATTACCTCGTCATCGCCCCGTGGTCGCGGATCGAGCCGGGGCTGATCGAATATCAGGAATTTACCTCCGACGGCCCCGGCAAGGTCCGCCGGATGCCGTTCGAGATTCTCGGCATGATGGACTGGGGCTGGTTTTGCCCTTATGTGAACGGCTCGCAGGTCGGCTGGCTTGCGCCGGTGGAAGACCTGGAGAGCGAGGAGATGATGGAGATCTGGCGGCGTTGGTCGACCATGCCGGCGCCGGCGGAGTTTGGGCTGAAGTCTTGAGCCCAGAGTCTTGAGTCTTCCCACTGCTGTGGTTCCGCGCTAGCCTTGGCGCCCATGGGCACGCTTTACTACGGCGACAACCTCGACATCCTCCGCCGTTATCTGAGGGACGAGTCCGTCGATCTCGTTTACCTCGACCCACCTTTCAATTCGGCGCAGAGCTACAACGTGTTGTTCAAGGAGAAGGACGGCACGGACGCCGCCAGCCAAATCCGCGCGTTTGAGGACACCTGGCAGTGGAACATCGAAAGCGAACGCGCCTACCAGGAACTCGTCACTCAGCCCGGAAAAATCAGCGAAGTCATGCAGGCCTTTCGCACCTTTCTCGGCGCCAACGACCTGATGGCGTATCTGGCCATGATGGCCCCGCGCCTGGTCGAACTGCGCCGCGTGCTTAAGCCAACGGGTACGATCGCTCTGCATTGCGATCCGACCGCGTCGCATTACCTCAAGCTGCTGCTGGATGCGGTGATTGGGCAGGAGAACTTCCGAAATGAAATCGTGTGGAAACGAACGACTGCCAAGAGCCTTGCATTTCGGAACCTTCCCAACAATCACGACGTGATTCTTCTGTACTCACGCACCGGGGAGTATGTATGGAACCGTCCGTTCAGGCCTTACAACCTGGACGCCCTCGACCCGAAAACGGCAAAGAAGTACTGTCACGTTGATGCGGACGGGAGGCGCTACACTCTGGGCGACCTGAACAATCCAAACCCAGACCGACCGAATCTGACGTACGAGTTCCTCGGACACCGAAAGGTTTGGCGTTGGACCAAAAGCCGGATGCAGGCTGCCTACAAATCGGGAATCGTTCTTCAGCCAAGCCCGGGTGCCATTCCGCGGCTGAAACGCTATCTGGACGAGCAGGAAGGCTGGCCGCTTGACGATGTGTGGGAAGACATTCCTCCGATCAACTCCCAGGCGAAGGAACGCCTCGGCTACCCCACCCAGAAGCCCGTTGCCCTCCTCGAACGCATCATCAACGCGAGCTCGAATCCGGGCGACCTGGTACTCGATCCGTTCTGCGGCTGCGGAACCACCATTGATGCCGCCGAAAAACTGGGCCGCAAGTGGATCGGCATCGACATCACGGCGCTTGCGATTTCACTCATCAAGAGCCGTCTGCGCGACACGTACGGCGACGGCTTGGCGATGAAAACCGTGGGCGAGCCCGTTACCGCCGCTGACGCCGACGACTTGGCCCGCAATGACAAGTTCCAGTTCCAGTGGTGGGCTCTCGGCCTCGTTGGCGCTCGCCCCGTCGAGCAAAAGAAGGGCGCGGACAAAGGAATCGACGGCAAGATTCTCTTCCGCGACGACCTCCAGGCCGCCAAGCCCCAACAAATCATCCTTCAGGTTAAAGGCGGCAAGAGCGGCGTCCGGGATGTGCGTGACCTGCGTGGGGTCATGGAGCGCGAAGGGGCGGCGATGGGCATGCTCATTTCCGTCTCGGCGCCAACCCCTCAGATGATCCGCGAGGCCGCCAGCGCGGGCTTTTACACGCACAAGCTCAACCGCAAGCGTTATCCGCGGCTCCAACTTCGCACCGTCCGGGAACTCATTGCGGGCAGAAGCATCGAACGTCCTTCCTCCGTTGCCGCCGTTGATGAAACATTCAGGAAGGCGCCCAAGGCTGCCGCCAGAGGACATGATCAGGGCGACTTCGGACTCTGAGAGAGGCGGGATGGTTGCCGCGCTAGTCGAGTTGAGTGACGATTACGATCCACGCACTTTCGTGCTTGTCGTCGCCCGTGTAGACGAACCACCGGCCCTTCGTGATTTCCTTGATGGTCTTGTGGACGGGCTTTCCGTTGCCGACCAACTTGACTTCGACGCGCGGGCCTTCAAGTTCAGTGATCTCGAGGGTGCATGATTTCGAGAGTTCGAACTTGTTGCTGCCGCGCGAGGGGACGGTTTTGACCACTTTTTTTTCGAAGAAGTAGTACTTCCACTGGGGAAAAATCTTCCGAAGCTTTTCAGCGGTGGCTTCATCCACCGGTTCATGTTCCTTCTTGGGAGACTTGGATTCGTTGCTGGCCCAAATGAGCTTGGCCTCGAGCTTGATTTCTTCCGCGTGCGCCCCAACCGCCGCGAGCCAGAAAACCAGCGCAAGGAAGAGCAGCCGGCATTGCCGGCCGAAACACCGTGTGAGCATCATTGAATCACCGAATCGTCCATGTCTTCGTCGATGTCGGGGTCCATCGCGTCGTCATCGACGTCATCCTTGTTGATGATGTAAACGACGTACATGTTGTTGGCTTGCGAATTGTAGGTGCTGGTTTCGACGTGCCTGGAGAGGGTTTCTTCCTCGACGAGCAGTTCGTCGCCGGTGCCGATGGACGTGTTGCGGTTGAAGATGCCGATGGAAACCACGGTGAGGAACGCCACGAGCGCCACACCCGACACCGGCACAAGAAACCGGCGCAATGCGGCGAGCCACGGCAGCGATTCGCGTGCGCTCGGTTCGGCTTCGGCCCGTTCGATGGCCCGCTGGATTTTGCTCCAGTGGAATTCGCGGCTCTCCGGCAGCTTCGCCTGGGGCTCGTTGCCGGCCAGGAAGCCGCGGGTCACCCTCAACTCGGCGGCCAGCGCGGCGGCGGCCGTGTCCGTCCGGACCAGCTCGGCGACGCGCGCGGCCTCGGAGGCGGGGAGTTCCCCATCCACCCAGGCCTGCAGTCTCAACATTAGCTCAGCGTTCATCGTTCGTCTTAACTTTGCTGCTCGCGTTTCCAGCTCATCATCAGGTTGGCCATTTTCCGTCGCGCGTAGAACAGCCGCGACATCACCGTTCCGATGGAGCACTGCATTCGCTTCGCAATTTCTTTGTATTCCAAATCTTCAAACTCGTGGAGAATCAGCACGGTTCGATGCTCGTAGGAGAGTTGCCCCAGCGCCTTGTCGATGCGCGCCCGCAGTTCGGTCCTCTCCAGACCCTCGGTCGGGTTCACTGTGACCGCAGGCATTTGCCGCTCCACCCCGCCGAGGTCGTCCTCGAGCTGTTCGATGGATTCCGCCCTCTGCCGTTTGTGTTTCCTCAATTGGTCGAGGCAGAGGTTTATGACGATTCTCGTCATCCAAGTCACAAAGCTTGACTCGCCCTGAAACTGTTTCAGACGTTGCCAGCCTTTGACCCAGGCTTCTTGTGAAAGATCAACCGCGTCGTCTTCGTTGCGCATCATGCTGAAGGCGCGGGCGTAAATCTTGTCGCGGTGCCGCCCCACCAGCTCCTCGAAGGCAGGCATGTTGCCCCGCTGCGCACGGCGCACCAGTTTTTCATCGCTGACTTCGGGGATTTCCGGATGCGTCGCCATGTTTCGACGGGGGGGCGTCGCGGCGTATTCAGCAGCGCTCAGAGTTTTCCTTTCGTGCTGGGCAGCACCCCGGAAATGCGCGGATCTCGTTGACAGGCAATATCTACTGCCTTGGCAAAGGATTTGAATAATGCTTCGACCACATGATGCGGTTCGTCGCCGTACAGCAACTCCAAATGCAGGTTGCAGCGCGCCTCATTGGCGAAGGCTTGGAAGAATTCCCGCGCCAGCCCGAACCGAAAGGTGCTCGACATGTCCTGTTGCCGTTCGTGTTTCGAGAGGCGCTTGAACTGCAAGCTGTCCAACCCGCGCCAGACCAGGAAGGGCCGGCCGCTGAAATCGATCACGCACCGCGCCAGACATTCATCCATCGGGACGAATGCTTCGCCCGTGAGGGGATTGCGCGGGTCGAATCCCGTCCCGTACCGTCGAATGCCCTTCTTGTCTCCCAGCGCTTCGCCGACGGCTTGCCCGAGGGCGAGGCCGCAATCCTCCACCGTGTGATGGCCGTCCACTTCGAGGTCGCCCGCGCATCGAAGCCGGAGATCCATCACCGCGTGCCGGGCGAACAGGGTGAGCATGTGGTCGAAGAACGGGATGCCAGTTTGGATCGAGGATTGACCGCGTCCGTCGAGGTCCAACCGGAGGGCAATCCGGGTTTCCTTCGTCTCGCGCTTCAACTGCGCCGTGCGCTTTGGCATGCGGCGGAATAAAACAGAGCCGGGGGGGAAAACAAAGTCCAAACACGGGCGAGGCGGGGGAAATGGAGTGATGGAGTGATGGAGAATTGGAGTATTGGAGTATTGGAGTGTTGGAGTGTTGGAGTGTTGGAGTATTGGGGGATTGAAGCCGCAAAGCGCCCACGCCTCTTCATTTCTCCATTACTCCATTACTCCATCACTCCATTCCTCCCCAATTCCATCACGCCATCATTGTGCGCAAAAGCCAGGTGCGCCCCTCACGGGGCTGTCGAAAAACATTGCTTGGCCAAGCCCTTCCCCTCCGTTCATAATCGCGCCATTAACCAACACGACATTCGCCTCACGGAAAAGGCCACGCCATGAACAAGACCTACCCGCCCGCCGACATCCGGAACTTCGCCGTCGTCGGACACGCCTCCAGCGGCAAGACGATGCTTTGCGAATCCATGCTCGCTTGCGCCGGCGTCATCAACCGCCTGGGCACCATCGACGCCGGCAGCACCGTCTCCGATTTTCACGACGACGAGCAGGAACGCAAGATCTCCATCCATACCTCGCTCGTGCACTGCGAGTGGCTCGGCAAGAAGTTCAACATCATCGACACCCCCGGCTACCTCGACTTCATCTCGGAGGGACTCGGCGCCTTGCGCGTGGGCGACTTTGCGCTCGTCGTGGTCCACGCCAATCACGGGCCGGGGGTCGGCACCGATCAGGTCTGGAAATACGCCACGCAGTTCGACATTCCAAAGATGATTTGCGTCACCGCGACCGACAAGGAACATGCCGACCCCGAAGCCGTCCTCGCGCAACTTCGCTCCCGCTACGGCGCGAAAGTGTTCCCGCTGAACGTCCCGCTCAATCCCGGCCCCGGCTTCAACCAGGTCCTCGACGTGCTACGCAATGATGTCGTCACCTACGCCACGGACGGCTCCGGGAAGTACACCGAAAGCCCGGCCACGGACGCCCACAAGGACCGCGTCACCCAGCTCCACAAGGAACTCATCGAACTGACCGCCGAGGCCGACGATGCCCTCATGGAAAAATTCTTCGAGCAAGGCAGCCTTACCGAGGAACAGCTCCGTGCCGGCGAACACACCGCCGTACAGAAGCAATCCATTATCCCTCTGTTCTTCACCAACGCCGAAGGCAACATCGGCGTCGCTCGCATGATGGATTTCATCTCCAAATACGGCTCCAGCCCCGTGGACCGCGAGCACGTGGCTGCACTCGACCTGGCCGGCGCCGAAGTGGACGTCGCCCTCAATGGTGCTGAACCGGCCGCCTATATCTTCAAAACCATGAGCGAGGCCCAATTCGGCGAGCTTTCCTTCTTCCGCGTTTACTCCGGGCGCCTTCACGCCGGCATGGACCTCTATAACGCCGACCGCAAGTGCACCGAGCGCGTTGGCCAAATCTACATTCTCAACGGCAAGACCCGCAGCGCTGCCGCCGACCTTGGGCCGGGCGACATCGGCGCCACCGTGAAACTGAAAGACACCCACACCGGCAACACCCTCTGCTCTCCCAAGCGAATCCTTACCCTGCCCAAAGTCAAATACCCCACGCCCAACATTCATGTCGCTCTCAAGCTCAAGACCAAGGGCGAAGAGGAGAAGATGGCCAGCGGCCTGGCCGCGCTGCACGAGGAAGACCCCACGTTCCTCTTCCACGTCGATTCCGAGCTGCACCAGACCGTCATCTCCGGCCAGGGCGAACTGCACCTGCGCGTCGTCGCCGAGCGGCTCAAGCACCG
>CAZZAQ010000041.1:6794-13482 GCA_964652165.1 uncultured Bifidobacterium sp. | reverse complement strand
CACCGTCATGCTCTGGATCGAAGCGCGGCGGTATCGGTTTTACGACGCGTTTCGCGCTCGCGTGCGCCTGCTGGAAGCCCATTTCCTGGTGCCGATGATGTTGCAACGGACCGACTTGCTCCAGGGCAACTGGAAAGAACTGCTGTGCGAAGACCTGATCCTGCCGGCCTTCAAGATCAGCACCTTCGAGGCCGTGGGCCGGCGGCTCAAGCGCAACTACGCTTTCCTATATGTGATCCTCCAGACCGCCTGGCTGGCCAAGCTTTTCATGCACGCCCCGCAACCGGTGGACTCCTGGGCGGGCCTGTACGCCGCGCTGACCGTCGGCGAAGTGGCCGGCTGGGTTGTGGCCGCGCTGTTTATCATCACGCTGCTGGCCGTGGTGGGCATCGCCATCTACATCTCGCGCACGACCACCGGCGAGTTCACCGAATTCAGCGGCACCAAGTCCCTGTGGAGGATTTGAGCGCGCCGGCCCGGTGTATCCGTTTAGCGTAGCTGCGACCGTGAGGTCGCAGGATGGATTCCCAACCGGGAACGAAACCGATGCCGCTGTCCAACCCTCTGCGGCTCCGTCCCGCGACCTCACGGTCGCAGCTACGCTCGGACCTGCGCGTGGAGGAATGGCATCTGTTTAGCTTGTCACCTCGGCCGCGCCGCTTGAGAGCGACGCGCCAATGCCTCAATTTGAGACATGCAACAAAGAAAGTGTATGAAAATCCTACTCAAGCTACTTGCCCTGACCGCACCTCTGACATTTGCCACCGGCTGTGTGGTTCATCACCGGCACGCGAGTCACTACCCGCCACCGCCGCCTCTACGCCAGCCGCAGGTGGTTGTTGTCGAGCAACCGCCGCCTACACCCCAACTGCGGGTCGTGATCGTCAAACCAGCGCCCCCAGCACCTGAACCACGGGTGGTGATCGTCCAGCCGCCCCCGCCAGCACCCCAGCCGCAGGTGGTGATCGTCAAATCTCCGCCGCCAACTCCCGAGCCGCAAGTGGTAGTCGTTTCTCCACCACCGCCCTCGAGACCGCCGGCTGGAGTGCCTACCCACGCACGGGAGCGATCCGTTCAGACGCCCGCGGCCGAGCCACGGCAGGTCAAGGATCCCGGGGTAAATGTGACCATCAGCAGCCAGGAGCGGCAGGTGATTCGGGAATACGTGACCGTCCACTCCGATGACGGCCAGCCCGGCAAGAAGGGACACAAGGGAAAATCGTTGCCGCCGGGCCTGGCCAAGAAAGCGGCGCGCGGCGAGAGCCTCCCGCCGGGGTGGGAGAAGAAACTGGCCCGGGGCCAAACCATGCCCGCCGAAGTCTATCGTCAATGCCAGCCGTTGCCAGTCGAACTAGTTGAGCGCCTTCCGGCCCCTCCCCGCGGCACGATCCTGGTGACCATCGAAGGCAAAGTCGTGCGCCTGGCGCAGGCGACGCTCGAAATCCTCGATGTGTTCGATGTGTTGTGAACTGCTTGGATGGGGTTGGTGCCCGCGACAGGACTTGAACCTGCACGATGTTACTCACTAGAACCTGAATCTAGCGCGTCTGCCAATTCCGCCACGCGGGCAACCCGATTTACTGAGACTTAACTGAAGCCTCGGAAGCAAGCTTAACACTTGCGACAGAAATCGCGGCAGTGTTGCCGTTTGAAACGCACGGCAACCCAGAGCAAATCTGGCGCAAGCTCAAGCTCACGCCGCTACTCCTACACCAAGGCTCTCGACATCCGCAAGCATCCAGTTCGCGGGCTGTGGAGACGAAACGGCCAATTCCTCGCCCGCAACACCGTCGAAAACGATGCCGAGGGAAGGGAAGTCAAATGGGTTTCCCCTGGAACAAGCCAGCACCGCAACTGAGGCTCAGGAGGAGTTCCGCAAGCTCCTGGTCGAACGGAGCGAGCACCGGCTTCGGCACATCAACGGCAGGTTCGCCATCCGCGCGATGGCCGCTCCGCGCCCCGCCACTTCGTCGAACGTGGTCAATCCGATGTCGGGCAAATCCAAGTCCGCCGACAACGCCGCGCAGGAGATGTAAAGGCCCCCGATGCCCCGCCGCCCGATTGCCACCCCACCCGCGGCGAGAACGCGCCGGGGAAGCGCGGCAGCCTGCCGGACTTCAGCGCGGCGCGGAACTCGGCGCGTCTCTGAGCAGCGGACGTTCGGGCGAAAAGCACGAATGAAAGAGGCCGGGATTGCTCCCGGTCTCTCGTGCTGGTTCAGGGTGTTCCCGACTCAGAGTCGTGGCGGAACATCATTGGGCGGCGGGTTGCCCGGGGGCTGCGGATCGATCCCGTTGCCCAAACCGTTGTTGCCCTTCTCGCAGTCGATGCAGTCGAGCACCTTCTGCGTCAGCGCGATGATTTCATCAGCCAAAGCTGGGTTCACACGGCCGATCTGCGCGCGGACTTTGTTCTGGAAGGCCTGCAACTGGTTGACGCCGGAGACGCAGTTGCCGCGGTCGAACGAGGCGCAGGCCGCCTTGAGCGTGGCGATGAGCGGCCGCTTGTTGCGGCGCCCGAGGTCGGCGTTGTTGACCTTATCGATCAGCAGCTCGACCGCTTCGCACGCGCTCAAGACTTCGACGGTGACCGAGGCAATGGCCGAGGTGGAGCATAGACCATCGTGAGCGTGACCATCGTCTACCATGAGCATCACGGTGTAGGTGCCCAGTTCGAAGCAGTTGGTGACGATGGCGCTCGAACCGATCGGCTCTTTGACGCCGTCGCCGTCCAGGTCAGCCATCCAGATGTAGGTCAGCGTGTCGCCCGGGTCAGGGTCGTAGGACATCGAGCCGTCCAGCGTCACACAGCCGTTGGAGTTGTTGACGGAGATGACGATGGTGCTGGTTTGGTTCGGGCCGAGTTCGCAGTTGGGCGAGGCCTTGGCCACCGCCGTCGGGCACTGGTTCGAGGACCTCACGGTGACGGTGAAACTGCACGCGTGACGGTGGTCGTGCCGACCCGGAAGGTGCTGCCGGAGGGCGGCGCGCAATTGAAGCTGGCGATGCCGCACGGGTCAGAGGCGCTGGAGATGTAAGTCACCACGGCCCCGTTCGTGCCGGTGGCGTTGGCGGTGATATTCGAGTTGCAGGTGACCGTCGGCGGGGTCGTATCCACGGTCACGGTGACGGTGAAACTGCACGCGTTGGAATTGCCTGCCCCATCGGTCGCGGCGCAGACCACAGTGGTCGCGCCGACCAGGAAGTTGCTGCCGGAGGGCGGCGCGCAATTGAAGCTGGCGATGCCGCACGAGTCAGAGGCGCTGGCGCTGTAAGTCACCACGGCCCCGTTCGTGCAGGTGGCGGCGGTGATATTCGAGCTGCAAGTGACCGTCGGCGGGATCGTGTCCACCACCGTCACGCGGAAGCTGCAACGGCTCATCTGGGCGCCGACGGCCGCCACGCAAACCACGGTGCTCTGGCCCAACTGGAAGCCGGTGCCCGAGGGCGGCACGCAGGTGACGGGCACTGGATTGCCGGACGAGTCCGTGGCGGTCACGGTGAAGGTCACGGGTGTGAGGCCGCCGGTGCATTCGGCCACAATGTTGGCCGGACAGGTGATCGTGGGCGGGCACTCGCCGGGCGTGAGCACCGGCGGATTGTCCGCGGCGCTGCGGCCCGCGAGTCCACCACCGTAGATGGCCTGGATTTCGATGGCGCTCAGGTTGCGGTTCCAGAGCGCAATGTCGTCCACGCTGCCGGGCAAGGTCGCCCCGGTAACATTCTGGGCCAGGTCCAAATCGGCGCCAATGGAAAGCGACGGGATGGAGGGCGTGGAATTGATCAAGCCCAGATAATCGGCCGAGCCGAGCAATAGGCCGTCCCAGTAAATGCTCAGGGTAATGCCGTTGGCGGTCATGGCAAAGTGATGCCAACTGAACGGATCCGCCTGCTCTACCGTCAGGCCGGCGGTGGCCAGAACCCGGTTCGGCCCCACTTCGATGAGCGCCCGCACCGTCAGGACGCCGCCGTTGTCGAAGAGATCCAACAGGAACTGGCCGCTGGAGCCTGTGACCTGGCCTTCCACCCAGTTGTTCACCAGCGGTCCCGCGCGGTTGGGTTGCACCCAGCCCGCGACGGTGAGCGCCCGGCTGACCTTGGGATAGTTCGGGACAACCAGGTAGAGGTCGGCTCCGTTGAAGGTTAGCGCATTGCCGATTTGGCCGGGCTGGAAATCCGGAATCAACGAGCTGTGAATCTGGCCGCTCAGTCCGCCTGGAGCCGAGTTTGCGGCCGTGACGCCGTCGCCCCCGCCGTTGTCGAGTCTAAGGTGCGTGATGAGGCCCAGGGTCAGTAGGTTGGACGGCAGCACTTCGACGACCGCAATCTGGCTGCGCACCGAGCCCGCTGGGTTGCTCACGACGACGATGTAATTGCCCGCGTCGCTCGCCCGCAGGTTGAGCACGGCGAGTTGGGGCGCGGTCGCGCCGGGGATCGGCTGGCCGTTCTTGTACCACTGATAGGTCAAGCCAGGTCCGGTCGCTTCGACGCTGAAGGTGGCGCAGCCTCCGGCGATGCCGTTGGCCGAAACCGGCTGCCGCGTAATGACCGGCGGGTCGCCGACGGGCGGGGGATTGAGGCACAGTTGCAGGCCGTTGAGTCCCGGACCGCGGATGGGATCGCCGCCCGGCAGGTCCACCCGGCCGGGAGAGTAGAAGCGCACCAGGATGTTGCCATCGGGGCCGGGCTGCAGGTTGTCAAAGCGCATCATGCTCCCGACGCCGCGCGTCTCCGGCGTTTCCGAGGGCACCAGGAAGAAGCCGCGGAACGGATTGTATTCGTCCGCGTTGAGCGGGCGGATGTAGCGGCGCTGGATGACGTCATTGCCACCGGAATCATGCGTCACCACGACGAAGTCCATGTTGAAGAATTCCTGCGGCACCTGAACGGTGTAGAGCAACAGCGAGTGGTTGCCCGACGGCACGCCCGACAGGGTCACGGTTACTGCGCTGCCCTCGTCCGTGCTGAAGCTGGTGCACATGCCGTTGAACATGCGCTCGGTGGGGTCACTGTTGCCGGTGCCGACGCCCCACTCCCCGGAGGTGGCCCAGTTCACGGTGATGGTCGGGTTCGCGACGTTGCTGCTGTTGATCGGGTTTGCCAACGTCCCGCCTCCGCCGGTCAGGTTGTTCCAATAAGCCTGCTTGCTGAACCCGGTAATATCGGTGGGCAGCATAGCGGTCGGCGCGCCGTTCGCGCCGCTCCCTCGCCAACTCAGGCCGATACATTCCGTCGCGGAGGGAGTGAAGATGCTGAGCATCACTTCAGCGCTCGTCTCGCACAGGCCCCGGACTCCGCCCACGGTGGCCGGCCCCACCTTGGCGACGTAACGCGTGCCGTCATCCCCGGCCGTGGCGACGGGGGTGGTGTAAGTGGCATTGTTCGCGCCGGGAATTGCCACGCTATTGGTGGCAATTTTGCGGAACCATTGGACCTTCCACGGGCCGGTGAGCCCAACGCGGAAGGTGGCGGTCGAGCCGAGCAACACCGGGGTGTCTTGCGGCTGCCGGCCGATCAAGACGCCATTGGTCTCGATGGTGCAGGAGCCTCCGCCGCGCTGATGGCCCAGGAACTCGACTTCGGCGATTTGCATGCTGTTGCCGCCCGGCCCGACGACGGTGGGGAAGATGAGCCGGTAGGCCGCGAATTCCTTCGTGTTGTCCGGGAAGAAAACGTAATTCTTGAAGAAACGCGTCGGGAACGGTGGCACGTTGCCGCTGCTGATCGGCACGAAGTTCACAGCGTCCTCGGAACCGGTCAGCACGTACGAAGCCGGGTCTCGCTCGGGCGCATCGTTGGCCGAAGTGAACGACAGGCCAATGACGATGGTGCCGCCCACACGAGGCGTGACGGTGAAGCCGGTGTTCAGCCGATCGAAGTTCAGGTACTTGGTAGGTTGGTTATCGATCGCGTTGGCGACGGCTTCGGAGCCGGGGCTGTTATTGGAGCTCGCGACAATCGGGTCGCCGGGTGTCGTCACGTCCGTGTCTGCCAGGACGCCCAGCAACTCGACTTCGGAGATCTGCATGCTGTTGCCGCCGGGACCGGCGACGGTGGGGAAGATGAGACGGTACTGGAGATAGGGAATTTTGTTGTCGAAAAGGATCGTGTTCTTGAAAAAGCGACTGGGGAAGGCCGCGACGGCTCCGCTGGCGAAGAGCGTGAAGTTGGTGCCGTCGTAGGATCCCGCCAGTGTGTAGGAGGCTGGGTCGCGTTCGGGGGCATCATTCGCCGACGTGAGGGTTAGGCCACTGACGACGGTCAGACCCCGGGCGCCCGGGTTGACGGTGAAACCGGTATTTAGCCGATCGAAGTTCAGGTACTTCGTCGGCTGGTTGTCGATGGCATTGGCGACGGCTTCAGAGCCGGGACTGTTGTTGGAAGTCGGTATGATCGGATCGCCGGGCAGAGTGATGTCCTGGGCCAGGTCGGCCACGTCGCCGAGCAATTCCACTTCGGAAATCTGCATGCTGTTGCCGCCGGGGCCGGCGACGGTCGGGAAGATCAACCGGTAGGCTCTGAAGGCCCGCGAATTCGGGAAGAAAATGTAGTTCTTCAAGAAACGGGTTGGGAAGGGCGGCACGCTGCCGCTGGCGATGGGAAAGAAGGAAACCCCGTCGAGCGAGCCTTCCAGCGTGTAGCTGGCCGGATCCCGCTCGGGGGCATCATTGGCCGAGGTCAACGTGATG
>CAZZAQ010000041.1:0-6784 GCA_964652165.1 uncultured Bifidobacterium sp. | reverse complement strand
TTCGGCGGCTGGGCTGTTGTTGGACGACGCGACGATTGGATCGCCGGGCCGAGTGACGTCGCCAGGCGCCAGGAAGCCGAGCAACTCCACTTCGGAGATCTGCATGCTGTTGCCGCCTGGACCGGCGACGGTGGGAAAGATCAGCCGGTAAGCCAGGTACGGCGTGTTATTCTCGAAGCGGATGACGACCTTCTGAAACCGTGCGCTGAACGCGGGCACCGCCCCGGCCGCGATCTGCGTGAACGTCGTGCCGTTATACGAGCCTTCAAGCGTGAACGAGGCTGGATCACGCTCCGGCGCGTCATTCGCCGAGGTCAACGTCAGGCACTGCACGACGCTCAGGCCGACTCTGGGCGTCACCGTGAACCCGGTGTTGAGCCGGTCGAAGTTCAGATACTTCGTCGGCTGATTGTCGATGGCGTTGGCCACGGCTTCGGAGCCGGGGCTGTTGTTGGAGCTGGGCACGATGGGATCACCCGGCTGGGTGACATCCAACAGTTGGGCGTGGACTGAGAGGCTGAACATCGACACCACTACAGCCAGGCACGAGAGGAGACGGGGCAGGAGGTTGGTACGCATAGCGTTTTCGGGCTGACGGTTGAATTGACGACTGAGTTCCAAGCGAACGTGGGGCACGCGCTCCATCACGCATGGGTCATCGTGACCGAACTTTCGCCTAAGGATTAGGAGCAGTGTGCTCCTGACCGTCCTGAAATGTCAATGCTTCTTTCCGGGCTTCTTTCCGGGCTTTCCGGGCCAAGCGGTTTCGAGGCGCCTCTTAGAAGTACCACCACGGCCGAGGTCGCGCCAGGAACGTAGGGGAGGCGTCCCGCCTGCCCTGCCGCGCCGAAAGGCGCGGCATTCGCACCACCAAGGCCTCGCTTCGCTCGGCCGGGCAGGCGAGACGCCTGCCCTACGTTGGTGGCACTGGCAAGCAGAGCCCGCGGTTTCGAGCGGAAGACCTCGCGAACGATCGCTTGCAGTCCTTGCAAAAGCGCCACCCGTTCGACCCATCGTGCCGCATCACTCAGGACGGACGCTGCTCGTGCTGGAAACCGAGATCTCCTTCACGCCTAAAGGTACGGCGACGTTGGAAGTGCGCCCTCCGGGCCAACGGACCCAGAGGTGCGTCGGCGTTTCAGGCAGACTCAGCACCTGGATCGCTCCGTCTTGTGACCAGTAGCCGGAACCGGCATGAACTTCCCGCGCAGGTCCGAAGCGCGAGCCGAATTTCAGCCGCACGGTCGCCCCCACTCCATCGCGGTTCCCCGCCGGGCCAGACAAGCGCACGCGCAAGCCCGGCTTTGCGCCGGCGTTGTGGAACAACTTTGTCGCCGCACCGTTCTGCGCCACGGCCAGGTCCATGCGACCGTCCGCATCGAAGTCCGCCGCGGCGGCGCCTCGCTGCTCGCCGTACACTTCGATGCCCGATTCCGCTGCTGGCATCGCTGAAAGCCGGCCTGCGCCATCGCCGCGCATCACGAGTCCGCGGCCTGCGTCGAGCCGGGGCGTGTCCGGTGCGGTCGCGAAGAAGTTTTGGCTGAGGAACACGTCTTCGCGCCCGTCGCCATCGAAGTCAGCCACGTTGACACCGAACGCCGGGGCCAACTGCGCCTCGCGCGGCAGCGGCACGGATTCGAAGTGGTCGCCACGATTCAAAAAGACCCTCGAGGCGAGCGTGGTGATTTCCGTTTTTCGAAGGCGCGGCGCAAACGCGCCCAGGGCGTCCGCCACCGTCGCCTCGCTGTAGGCGCGATGGGAACGGAAGCGCTCCCGCAGCATGGGCAGCGCGCGGCTCAGATCCTCCAGCCGACGCCGCGGCGCAAACGCGCCGCTCCGCAAATCCCAGTCCGTCTCGATCACGTCCACGATGCCACGCTCCAGCAGATCGCCATGGAACATCGGCAACGGGCGCTCGCGGCTTGCGGTGTACTCGCTGTTCAGCCCCCAATTGGATGCCACGATGTCCAGTCGCCCATCGCCGTCGAGATCGCCCGTCGTCACGCCGTTCCACAGGCCGGTGAGTTCGTGCAGCATGGCGCGCGACGCCTGATGCGTGGCATTGGATTCGAGGAATTCGACCGGCGGATTCCACGGCGCGAGGCGTCCCTGTTCATTTCGGAAAATCCTCAGCGGGCCCCATTCGCACGCGAGAACAAGCTCCGGCATGCCATCGCCATTCAAGTCGCTCCACACCGCGCCGCTGACGAGTCCGACCTCCACCAGCGCCCGGCTGTTCGTCGCGTCCAGTTGAAATCCCGTTCCGCCGAAGCGATACAGCCGCGACGAAGCCGCCTCCGGATAGCGCCCCGGCACGACACGTCCGCCCACGAACAGGTCCAGAAGCCCGTCGCCGTCCACGTCCGCCAGCGCCAACGGACCGGTGCTCGACGCATCTCCGGGCAGGCTGTCATCCATCGTCCGTCCGACCAAATCGAACTGGCGCACGCTTGGCCCCGCAGGCAGCCCATCCTCGTAATTGCACGACCCGGCAAGCAAACGCGCCCCGCCGCCCGGGCCGCGCCAGCCTAGCACCGTTGTTTGGTCTCGCGTGACGACAGAGTCTAGCGGTGCTCCGGCCAACCGCTCGAACCCTCCTCGGCCATCATTGCGATAGCAGGCCAATGGACCGCCCCGCCCGCTCGCGATGACCAGGTCCTCCCGCCCATCGCCGTCCACGTCGAACCAACTCACGCCTGGCCCAAGCTGGCTCAGGCGACGCGGCAACAACGGTTGACGCGCGAAATCATCGAACGGTACTTCGTGATGGGTGTGTTGCAGAAGGTGGCTGACGTCGGTGAACAGAGTGGAATTGGTTATGCGGGATGCAGGATTCACGATGCGGGATGCGGCGGCTTCGTCGAGTTCGTACAGCCGGTTGGCTTGCACGTTCGTCACCAAGCCCTGTTGGCCGTTGCGCCAGGTCACTTCCAGCGTCATCGCATTCGTCGCCTTCCCGGCGGCGAAAACGACCAGCGGTTCCGATCCGGACATGTATCGCCCTCCGGAAATCACCTCCTGGCTTTGCATCGGGACCGCGCCGCGGAACAGCCGGATCTTTGCCCCGATGCCCTGCGTGTTTGGCGGCAGGCCGCGCAACCGCACCGCCACACGCGGCGCCGTCGTGTCGTTCCGATAAACTCCCGCCGCGGCGCCCAGGTTGTTTACCACGAAATCGAGGTCGCCGTCCCGATCGAAGTCCGCCAGCGCAATGGCGTGATGGACGCCCGGCGCGTGCGTGCCCCAGGAGGTCGTGACCTCCTCGAAACGCAAGTCGCCGCGATTGCGGAACGCGACGATGGGCATGTCCAGCCGCGGATACAGCCGCATGTGCTCCCCCAATTCGCGAGTGAACGCTTTCTGCCGCTCGACCTCGTTGGTGAATCCGCTCCACGGATGTTGCCGCGCGCGAATCTCCGCTGCCGCATCCAGATCCTGAACGTCCCGCGCATGGCCGGCGGTGACGAGCAAGTCTTCGAAGCCATCCAGGTCCACGTCGAGAAACACCGGCTGCCACGACCAATCGGAGGCCGCCACACCGGCGTAATTCGCGATCTCTGCAAACGTGCCGTCGCCGCGGCCGAGAAACAGCGTGTTGCGCATGAACTGTGGGCGATCTTCCACCACGCCGATGGATGGGGACATCGTCGGCTGCGCCAGCTTCTGGCGTTTGCGCAGGCGCGGATCGCGGCTCAGCATATCGACAACGAAGAAATCCAGATGCCCGTCGCGGTCAATGTCGGCGAAATCGACGCCCATCGAACTGGCGGACATGTTGCGCCACGCGAGAGTCGACGCCGCGCGGAAACGTCCCTTGCCGTCGTTGAGCCAGAGGCGATCCGGCGTCCAGAAATCGTTGCACACGTAAAGGTCGGGGAAGCCGTCGTCATTGATGTCGCGGAAGGTCGCCGTCAGCCCCCAATCCAGCGGTGGCTCCGGCACCGGCCCGCCGCCCTCCGTGCGGAAGCGCCCGCCGGTCCACGACACCGGCGTGAAGCGGCCCCTGCCGTCGTTGAGATAGAGTTGATCCGGCTCGCCGTATTCCAGTACCTGCCCGTCTGCCACGAGCAACCGGTCCTTGAACTCTGGCGGCACCACCATCTTCCCGTTGACCAGGCGCAGATTCACCTGCCCGCGGTCGCGTATGTCGTCGGTGCGGTTGTTGGCGACGTACAGGTCGAGCGTGCCGTTGCCATCCACGTCGGCCATCGCAAGCGTCATGCTCCCGAACGGGCTGGCAGTGCGGGCGGCGGCGGTCGCGTCGGTGAACTTCCCGTGGCCGTCGTTGACGAAGCATTCGACGCCGCCTCCGCTGACACAGACCAGCAAGTCCAGCCAACCGTCGCCGTTCACATCCGCGAAGACCGCGCCGCGATAAAAGCGTTGGTCTCGCTTCAAGCCAGCCTTCTCAGTGACATCGGCGAAGCGCCATCCGCCGAGATTCCGGTAAAGCATGTTCCGCCCGTTCAGACTGCAAAAGAACAGGTCCGGCAAGCCGTCGTTGTCGAAGTCTCCCGCAGCGACGCCCGATCCATTGTAGAGCACGCGATTTGCCGCGGCGGCCTGATCCTCCACTGAGTTTGTGAATGTGATTCCCGTTCGCGCCCCGGCCAACGAACTGAACCCGGTCTTTCCATCCGCGGAAACTGCAAGCGCCGCCCAGCGACCGCCGGGGAATTCATGCCAGGATGAATTCTGCCCGCGGACTGCCGGGCCGTGACTGGCCGTGACCGCAACGGCCAGGCAAACAGCGGTGCTTTTTGCCTTGATCATCGCTACAAACGGGATGACGCAAGCCTCTGGCCTTACTCCGCCGGCGCCGGCTTTTTTCGGGCCCGCACTTTCGGCGCGTCGCCCCACAGGCTCTCCAGATCGTAGTGTCGGCGCGCGTCGGTCCGCATGATGTGGAGGATGACATCGAAGAAATCCAGCACCAGCCAGCCGCCTTGCAGCGAGCCGTCCGCGGCTCGCGGTTTAACGCCGTGCTCGTCGGCCAGCTTGTCCGCGATCTCCTCCGAGATCGCGCGCAAGTGCGGCTCGCTGGTCCCCGAGGCGATCACGAAGTAGTCCGTGACCGAAGAAATCTTCCGCACGTCGAGCACGAGGACGTCCTCCGCTTTGCGATTGTCGGCCAGTTCGCGGCAAAGCTGTGCCAGTTTCTTCGCTTCCATCGGGCCGCAGCGTGGGGGAAAGCCCCTCAGAGATAAAGCCCCGAGTTGGCGATGGCCTCGACCACCGTGTCCGGCGCCAGTCCGCGGATGCTCAAGCCCTGCTTGACCCGCGCGCGAATTTGCGACGATGAGACGCCGAGCGGAAATCCGCCCAGTTCACGCCCACGAAACGGCGCAGGAAAGAGGGCCGTGGGCTGGCCCGGCCGGGGTATTACGACGAACTCAGCGATGCGCGCCAGTTCCTCGGCGTCGCGCCACTTCGGCAGGGTGGGCACGTGGTCGGCGCCCACCAGGTAGAAAAGCTGCGCGCCGGCGAAGCGCCTTGCGTAGTCTCGCAGCGTGTCCACCGTGAACGACGTGCCTCCGCGGGCGATCTCCTGCTCGTCCACTTCGTAATTTGGCTGCCCTGCAAGAGCGAGGCGAAGCAACTTCACGCGCTCCGCCGCCGGGGCAGGCGCGGTCTGTGGCTTGAAAGGCGACTGCGCCGTCGGAATGAAGAACAGGCGCGCCAGCCCGAGTTCCTCGCACGCCGCTTGCGCGACCAGCAGATGCCCGCAGTGAACCGGATCGAAGGAACCGCCGAAAAGCCCGAGCTTCATGCGTCAGCAGCAACGGTTCACGCCATTGAAGCGGCGCTCGACGACGGTGGCGTAGAGTTCGCCGCGGCCGGATGCGCTTGCCTCCCGTTTCTCGCCGAGAAGATTCACGCCCGAAACGCACGGACAGGCGCAGGTCTGGGCCGATTTCTGTTCCCGCTCCAGTGCGGCTTCATCGGTGAGGTGGCGGATGAGACCCAAGGCCAGGGCGAAGAGGCCGAAGAACCTTAGCGGTTTGCCCTCGGCAACGGCGTAGTCGGGCAACCACACCGCTTTGCTCTCCCGCAGCTCGGCGAGGCGCTTGCGGGCGATGAGTAGGAGCCATTCGCGGACGCTCAGGAGGAAGACGGCCGCCACCAGCACCAGGAAAAGACTCGTGACGAGGGCATCGACGGTGTTATTGAAGTGTAGCGTGTCGCTGTTCTTCAAGGCCTTTGCGGCGGCGTCGATGGCCGATGGGTTTCCAGTGGCGCGGGCATCGGCGAGGGTCCTCTCCAATACGGGCAGCTTCTCCCTGGCCGCGCGCGCGGCGGCAAGGAAGCCAATGCGCGGCTCGGGATGAAACACTTTCTGCAATCCGGCGGTGATGGTGACGGAGAGCAGCCAGAGCAGCGGGAGGAGCGTGACGAGCGCGAACGCCGGCCGGCGCACCGGAGCGCCGAGCTCCTGCTCGGCGCGTCTCTCGTCGACGGATCGCGCCGAGCTGGAGATCGGCGCTCCAACGCGCAGTTGCATCTTCAGGATTACTGTCGTCGCCAGGCAAAGCGCGATGCTGGCGAGGAGCTGGTTGGCGATGCCGAAGATCGGCCAGAGCGCTTTGATGCCGCCGTCGGGATCGCGCACGCCCATGATGAGGAACGAGCCCCAGCCCGCCACGACGAGCAGGCTGGCGAAGATGTTTGCCGGCAGGCTGCGCGTTTCGCCGAGTATCGGCGAGACGTGCTTGAGGGCGTCCTGGATGAGATAGCGGCCGACGCGCGTGCCGGCATCGAGCGTGGTCAAGATGAACAGGGCCTC
>CAZZAQ010000040.1:8679-13599 GCA_964652165.1 uncultured Bifidobacterium sp. | reverse complement strand
CAATAGACCCCCTCCACAATTTGCTTCTCCATCGCACCGAAGGGACGCACTTCGGCCACGCCGTCCCAGGCATAGGGCGGGCGCGGCTCGCGGCGGATGGCTTCGTCACGTTCGAGAAAGCGGGGCATGAAGAATTCCCTGGTGAGCGTCGTGAGTTCGACGCGGCCCCATTCGCCGTAGCCCTTGGTCGTGTTCGTGTTTTTTGGATCGACGATGCGCATAACGGCGCGGGGCTGGGGGGCATAGTAGGTGATGGAATACTTGTCTTCAGGCCGAAGCGGAACGCTGGCGGCCAGGCCCATGAGGGTGTTGCCATAGGTTGGGTAGAACCCGATTTTGCCCTCGAGCACCTCCTCGACGATGAAGCGCACGTATTGCGCGGCCATCGACGTGCCGCCGCAGAAGACGCCGCGGATGCCGAGGTCGTAAAGGTTCACCTTCTCGGCCAGCGCTTCGAGGAGCTTGGGCGTGGTGAACAGGCCGGCGATTTTGCGATGCTTCAGCAGGGTCACGCCCTGGTCCACGACGTGGTCCATGTAGGCGCGGGCGACGTCGAACTTTTTCTCGGCGATCACTTTCTTCACCCATCGCGGATCCAGGTCCACGAAGTAGCAGGAACTGCCGCGGAAGTTGGCCAGGTGCTCGATGGCCAGGCGCAAGCGGCGCGGGCCGGTGGGACCGACCATGAGCCAGGCGGCGCCGCGGGGAAAATGCGCGTCGCTGATCTTGCCGGAGAATTCTTCGTAGTCGGTCTTGTAGTCGTTCCAGCCGATGCGCTGTTTGGGCATGCCGGTAGTGCCGCCCGTCTCGAAAATATTGAATGGTTTGCCCTTGTATTGCGCCGGCACCCACACTTCGGGCTGGAGGTCGCGCAACGATTCGTCGGCGAAATGCGGGAACTTGAGGACGTCGGCGAAGGAGTGGATTTCCTTGCGCGGGTCGAAGTTTTTCTTCGCCCAGTCGAGCCAGTACGGACAGCCGGTCTCCGGGCTGAAATGCCAGTGGATGATTTGGCGCAGGTGGGCGTCGAGCTGGGCTTGGGCCTGCTGGATGGCGTCGGGGGAGATGGGAGTGCTCATGGTTGAATGGGATAGTGTTTGAGGATTTCTTCGAGCTGCGGAATCAACGCCGGCACGTCGCGGGTGCAAACATTCCAAATCTCGTTCTTGTCCACCCGCTGGTAGTCATGCACGATGACACTGCATATCATAAACACTGGCTGCATCACGAATTGGGGTAGATGGCATGAGCCGATTCGAGAATAGATTTCTTGCGATAAGGGTTGTGGCTCTGCTCCACGGCATCGCGGCTGACAATATCCACGTCGCGTTGCAGCAATCCCGCCAACTCCTCCTCCATCGCAACGTGATCGAACAAACTCCACCGGCTGTCCGGCGCGAACGTGGCCAGAAAGTCAACGTCGCTGTCGGGCCGGAAATCGGCCCGCAGCGCGGAGCCAAAGACTTCGAGCCGTGTAATCTGCCACTTGCGGCAGAAGGCGGCGATGGTCCCGTCTGGCAGTTCGATTTGAAGGTTCGGTTTCATCATCACACCGGCTTGCGCGTCCTTACTCGCTCTCAACCTTCGGCGCCTCGTCTTTCGCCGTCTTGTTCGGGTCGGCGAAAGCGTAGAGGTAACTTTGGATCAGCACATACATCACGCCGTTGGCCACGACCGGCGTGCCGTACACCGGGTAGCCGAGGCTCGTCTCACTGATGACTTTTTTCTCCCGGCTCGATGCGAGGACTGTGAAGTCACCGTCCTCGTCGCCGACGTACACCTTGCCGTCGGCCGCCAGGGTGCTGCCCCACATGTGCGCCTTCATGTCGTGGATCCAGTTGACCTTGCCGCCATCGGCGTCCAGGCAATGCACGAAGCCGGAGAAGTCGCCGATGAACAGCAGGCCGTTCGCGGGGTCGATGCTCACGGTGCTGATGCTGCGTTTGATCCCTTTATAGCTCCAGACGGTGGCGGACTTCGTCACGTCGCCGGTCTTGGTCGGGTCGATGCAGACGAGGTGTCCGACGCCTTCGCCGTGCTCGGGGTCCTGGCCGATGGCGACATAGACCTTGCCCTTGTAGAAGACCGGGGTGGAATTGATCTCGCTCGGGCCTTCGGCATCGGGATATTTGAAGCGTTTGCCGTCTTTCGCCTTATACTCTGGTGGCACACAGTCGTACCACCAAAGCGCTTTGAGATAGTTGAGGTCGGTCTCTTCAATGTCCTCCGCTCCCGGCGAGTTCGTTGACGCGCCAATTTTCGGCTTCGGCTTTCCGCTGCCTTTTTCCGGTGTGGGACTGAAGGCGTAGAGAACTCCGTCGCCTCCGCCGAAGAAAACCTGCCACTTGCCGTTCACTCGGCCGGCGGCGGGGGACGACCATTGGCCGTGAAATATGCGCGGGCCGAGGTGGACGTTGTCCTCCCCGGCCAGCTTGCCGGTCTTTTTGTCGAGCGCGATCAAGCTGGGCGAGTTGGGCGAGGGGACGTTGACGTGGGTCCAGTCCTGGCCGTTGGACGTGCAGAGGTACAGCAGGTCGCCGAGCATGAGGATGTTGCAGTTCGAGGCGTTGTGCGGGAACACGCCCAATTCGTCCATCATGTCGTAGCGCCAGACGATGTCCGCGTCCTTCTCGCCCGGCTCGATGGGCGGCTTGCCGGTGTCCATCACGACGTATTTCGCCTCGTCCTTGTAAGGCCCGTCGTTGCCGTCCGCCATGCCGTTGATGTCGAGGCAAAGCACTTCGCAACGGCTCGTGACCAGGTAGAGGTATTTGCCGTCGTGCACCGGCGCGGAGAACAGTCCGAGCAATTCCCAATCGTTGACCTTGCCTGATTTGAGCTTGGGCACGACGAGTTGCCAGTGGAACTCGCCGGTCTTTTCGTCGAAGCACATCAGGATCGAGCGGTCGCCGACGTGGCGCGGGTCGCGCGGCGTCTCGTTGTTCGTGCCGACGAAGACCTTGCCCTTGTAGATGGTGGGATTGCCATAGCTCTGCGAACCGAGCTTGACGGCCCACTTCACGTTCTTCGTCGTCCCAAGGTCAATCTCGTCGCTGCCGGACTTGGTCTTGCCGCCATCGAACGCGTGCGGCAGGCCGCGCGCGGGTGAGTACATGTTTCGGCCAAGGTCGTTGCCCCCCCAGCCTGGCCAGTCGCTGGGAACCGTGGCCTGCGCTGGCTGCTTCGGCTTGCAGCCGGCGAGAGAAATCAGGCCGCACATCATGAGCGCGGCGGTGAGGCGAGGGAGGTTTTTCATCGTCGTGGTGAATGAGGGTTCAAAACGTCGTTCAAATCAGCGTGTCGTCCGGCTCGCGGCCTTCGCGCCGGTCAAAAAACTCCGCGAGAAGTTCCGGCACGGCGACCGCCGGAACCGGCGGCCATCCGTAAAGGCGTCGCAGTGCGTGGTAGGCCGGGGAAGCGGGAAGCGGGAAGCGGTCGAAAATCTCTCGAAGGGCGCGAAGCGTTTCGACCACGCCGTCGCTCGGCGGAATGCCGAAGTCGTACGCCGCGCAAACCCGATGCACGTACTCGGCGGCATCGGCGGCGCAATCGAGCGACTCCGGCGCGTCCGTGTCGGGATAGAGACTGTTGTCAATTTCCGGTCGCATCGGTCAAGAAGACGTTGAAAAACCAGTCGCGCACCGCCGCCGCCTCCGCGCGCTCCTCCGCGTCGGCGATGGCGTCGAGCGGACGGCGCAGGCAGATGCCGTCCAGGTGCAGGCGCGCCAGCTTTCTGGCGTCGGCCAGGCTGCCGTCGGGATTCTTCAGCCGCCACAATCGCCACAACTCGGCGATGCTGATGCCCAGCTTGTGATGCACCTGGTGGATGTCCCGAAAGTCACGGCCCGCGCCGCGCGCGATCAGGGCGGTGATCTTCGCGGCCACGTTTTCGCGCAAGGATTCAATCCGCACCCCGCCCCAGCCTGACGGCAGATAGGGCTCCAACTGCACCGACCGGTCCGCAATTTGAAAGCTGAACACAGCTTTGGCGCCTCGCATGACCTTGAGTGAATCCACGTCGCCCCAGCGGTTATGTTTGATCGTGTGGCCGGGATTGAATTCCCGCAAGGCGTCGCCGACTTCTTTCACGATGCGTTGGCGCTCCACGGACGTCGCCGCCGCATCCCACCAGCCGTCGCAGTCCTTCGTCCCGCGGTAATCCAAATAATGCTTGAGGGCCACGCCCCCGCCCAGCACCACCAGGTGCGCCCACGGCTGCGCGCCCATCCACTCGAGCAGGCGCTCGGCACGGGGGTCGAGGGTGGCGGGTTTGCGGGGCTGGTGCACGCCAGGTCAGGGGTTGGGTTTGTCGTTCAACACGGAGGCGGAAGCTTGTGGAACCGGAGAGCCTGTGGCTGTACCTCCCGCGGTTCGAATCAATCCGTCCACACTCAAATCCTCGTCCAATTCCGGCCAGTGGATGCCGTAGCCCGAAGGCGAAATGCGGAAGGATCTCCGCTGCGCTTCGCTGGCTGATGCCAGCCGCGGCGACGCCTCGGCCACGGCGAGCCGATAGCTCCGCCCGTCCACTTCGAGAACCATCGTCTGGCCTTCGAACGCAAGCCTCTGGATGTCGTGGAACTTAGGCATTACTGGCCGCCATGCACTCGCCGCCATTCAGCGACGATGTAGTCGAAGTTCTCAAATAGGATCCGGCGCACTTCGCGCGTGTCACGAGGAGCCATGTTGTAGGCGAACGCCTCGCGAATTTCAAACGCATCGACGTCCAGCCAGTACTTGCACTCCTTCTCCGCCTTCTCAACGTGAATGTGGATCGGCTCGTTCCGTTCGTTCGAGTAGAAATAGAACCGCCACCCGTGCAGCAGAAGGATTGTTGGCATGGCCGGCTCAATTTCAAACGGCACCTCAATTCGCCGTCACGCTCACATTATCAATGTAGACCTTCATATCCTGTGGCGA
>CAZZAQ010000040.1:0-8669 GCA_964652165.1 uncultured Bifidobacterium sp. | reverse complement strand
CCGCCACCCGTGCTGCAGGAGAATCGTTGGCATGGCCAGTTCAACTTCATACGGCGCTCCTTAATTCGCCGTCACGCTGACGTTGTCGATGCACACCCGTTGGTCCTGTGGCGCGAAGCCGAACAGACCCGGCGAACCGCTGGCGTGCGCGCGCCGGTGCGGCACTTCGAGGGTCCACTCGGCCGGTTCAGGCTCGCCCTTCTTCCATGCCTTGCCGCGCACCACGCCGGAGCCGTCGGCCGCGACATCGACGCGCGCCTTGAGGCGATACCAGGTGTTCGGCGTCCAGGCGAACTTCACCGCCGACTTGATGCGCTCTTGATTGGAGTTCACTTCGATCTCTTGCGAGTTGCCTTTGAGCACGACGATGTAACGCTGGTTGATCACGCCCACTTCGGACATCTTGCGTCGGTTGCCCTCGCTCAACACGTCCGCCTCAATCGTGTAGTTCTTCATGTCCGGGAAGCCGATGAAGACCTGCCCGCGCTGGAACAGTTTGTTTTCGATGGTCTTCGTCAGCGCCTTGGACTTTATGCCGTCCACCTCCTTGTCACGGACTTCGAATCGGAACCGCGCGCTGTTCCACGGCAACGGCGGAAACGCGTAGGGCGTCGGCGGCTCGACCGTGTTCGTCGTCACGTTGCTCAATTCAAACGACTCGAAGTCCTGCTTGAGCGGCGCGCCCGGGAGCACGCGGCCCTTCACGTAACCCTTCAGCTCGCCGAGCGTCGCTTGGAATTGCCCCGCGCTGCCGACAAGTTTCGTGTCGGCGACGAGGCGACCCTCGTCATCGAACTTGCCGTTGATGAACGCCCGCACCAGCGCGCCCGGCGGCACGAAGGGTTCCCACTTCAGAGACTTTACATCAATGGCCTCCTGCACCGTGAAGCCGTTGGCATCCAGCGAGCGCACGCGGAACGACTGCGCCTGCCCGGGCCGCAGCAGCACTTCGTAAGGAATCAATTGAAGCTGCCGCGCCGCGCCCGCCGCCGGCCACGGTTGCTGCTCTGGCTCCGCGGGCAACCCCGGATTCTTCCCCGCCTTGCCGAAGCAATACAGCTTCCGGTCAGTCTGCACGTAGAGCTTGCCGTTGTAGGCGATGGGCGAGCCGTAGCAGCGGCCTTCGAGCACGGTCCGGCTGACGATCTCGCACCCGCTCGTGCCCGGCTTTACGACGAAGAGTTCTCCGTTGGCCCCCGTGTCGCCGCCGCCGGCCGCCACGTGCTCTGCCCCTTGTGACGCCGTGTACAGGGCCACGTAAATTTTCCCGTCCCCGTACAATGGCGAGCTCTGCCGCTGCTCGATTCCCAGCTTGTGTTTCCATAGAACCTTTCCGCTATTTGCATCGATGGCGCACAAGTCTCCCGTGCCGTTCACCTCGTAAATCGTTTCGCCCACCAGCACCGGCGAGGAGGCCAGCGAACCGATCTCATTGCGCCACACCTCCAAAGCCTTCGGCGCAAAAATGTGCGGCACCAGCGGATTGGTCTTCGTGATTTCCGTGGGAATCTTCATCGCCGCCATGCGCCCGATCTCCGAGGAATCGAGGTTCTCCGACTCGTGGGTGACGATGATCTGGTCCTTGTAGCGAACCACCGCCGCGTTGATGCCGCCCTTGGCGCCAGCCTTGGCAATGGGCACGCGCCAGAGCGGCTCGCCAGTGCGGGCGTTGATGGCGAGCAACGTGCTGTCCCCGCCCGCCGAGTAAAGCACCCGCTTGCCCTGCCAGAAGTCCAGATACGGATTGGAGAACGTGTTGTCCTGCGGCCGATCCCCCGGCGCGCTTTGCCACACTAACTCGCCCGTTTTTTTGTCGAACGCGTAAAAGCGGTCTCCCGCCGGCCCGTGTGCGCCCCACGCGCTGGTGATGCCGCGCGTGATCACCAGGTCCCGGTCGACCACCGGGGAAGCCGTGCGCGCGTTGGGGAACGTCAGCCGGCCGAATTCCTCCATCATCGAATGCTTCCAGAGCAGCTTGCCGTCCGCGGTGAAGCACATCAGCAAGCCTTGCGTGCCTTGCACGTACACATTGCCCGTCTCCGGGTCCACTGTGGGGGACGAGTTCGCGTACCGCAGATAGATGATGTCGCTCAGGAAATCATTCTCCCGATGGTCCCAGAGCCTGGCGCCCGTTTCCGCGTCGAAGCACATCACCACCTCCTGCAAGTCCGCCCCTTCGCCCAGGTAACCGTTGATGTAAAGCTTCCCATCCGCGATGACCGGCGCGGACTGGCCGGGGAAGGCCTCCGTCCACAGCGCCGCCTTTGCGTCCACCCTGTCCGGCAGGCCGGTTTCGCGCGTCGTCCCGGTCTGGTCCGGCCCGCGCCATTGGAGCCAGCCGCGCACCGCGGCGTGAACAGGGCCGGAAAGCAGGAGGCCCGCGGCGAACGCGCAGCCGGCCACGCGGGCGAAAGTCGAAGGTTTCATCGTGTCAGGCGAATGTTGAGTTTCACGAGTCGCAGCGAAAGCCGCGGACCGGAGGCGACTATGCCTCCCCGGAAAACGATTGCAACGCAATAATACCTATACGTATTATCCGGGCGCACGATTCAAATTCATTCAATTCTTCTTATGTCCGCACTGCGAATCGCCGCCTCACTGCCACCGGACCCCGACCGGATAGCTCCCTCTCCCCGCGACGGAGAAACGGGGAGAGGGCCGGGGAGAGGGGGGATCCTGAAGTGAATCGGCCCTCCTCTCCCCGACCCTCTCCTCCCTCGGAGGGAGGAGAGGGAGAAAAGGGCACGCTGGCCAGCGCCAGCCGCAAGATGCAGTCAAAGCGATTGCGTCCCGCCCCCGCGCTGCCCATCGACTCGCCCGAACGCCGCCGCCTGCCCCCGCTCCTGCGCCGGGCCTGGTACAGCCTCAACCAGGCCTTCCGACGCCGCATCGCCCAGCTTGGCATCACGCCCGACCAGTTCACCGTCATGCGCACGCTCCTGGAAGGCGATGCCCGCGGCATGACCCAGCGCCAACTCACCGAAGCCATGAGCAGCGACCCCAACACCGTCGCCTCGATGCTCCAGCGCATGGAAGCCGCCGGCCTGGTCCTGCGCGCCCCTCACGAGTGCGACCGCCGCGCCCACCGCATCCGGCTCCGTGCGACGGGCCAGAAGAAATACGAGACCGCCCGCGCCATCGCCATCGAGTTGCAGACCGAAGTCCTCTCCGTCCTCCCCGCCGCCGCGCGCGAAGATTTCCTGCGCCACCTGGCCGCCGTGGCGGACGCCTGCCACGCCGCCACCGGCCATTCGTAGCGGCGAACTGGCGTTTCGTAGCGGCGAACTGGCGTTCGCCGCTGATCGCCCCTGAAGGCGGGCGTGGTTCGCAATGGGCTTGCTTACCGAGGAGAAGTACGGCGGACGCCGTATCCGTTTAGCGTAGCTGGGACCGTGAGGTCGCGGGCTGAATTCTCTGACGGCGACAATCGATTCAGACATTCAACGCCCCCGTCCCGCGACCTCACGGTCGCAGCTACGCCGAACAAATACCGGACGCCAGTCCGCCGCTACGCCGTGCATTGCGCATCCGCCTCGCCTGAACTCAGCCCGAGCGTGGCGGCTTGGGGTCGGTGTCCTTCTCGTTTTCTTTCCTGGCGGGCGTTTCAGACTCTTTCTCGTCCTTCGCGTTCGGTTTGTCGCCGACTTCGGCGGTGATGGCGACGAAGACCGGGACGATGGAGTTGTCGAAACTCTCCAGCGTGATCCGGTCGATGGCCGTCGAGCCGGTGAGCGCGCGGCTGAATCGGCGGACTTGTCCGCGCGCGAGCAGGCCGGGAACGCGCTTGGAGCCGTTGACGTCGGCGTCGACATTCGCGTAGTCCACGAAAACGACGCCGTTGGTGAGGACGAACTGTTCCTGCTGGCCGTCCGCGTAGCTGACGGTGACTCGCGCCACGGGCAGGCCCTCGTTCTTGCTTTCCCCGCAGCAGGGCCACGCGCCCGCGCCGACGCCGCCAAGGAAATGCAGCTTGGTGGCGCGCACGCCGACGTTCGGCACCTCGACCTTGCGCGCGAGCGTCCTGGAGAAACCCTTTCCTCCGCGCAGCACGGCGAGATTGTTCCCGTTCGTCGTCCGCGCCGGATTCGCGATCTCGAAGGGCACTTCGCCCGCCTTCACGAGGCCGAACTTATTGAATGCGAGCGTCTCGCCCGGATTTTCCTCACTCTCAAAAACCCCGCGTGTGCTGTCGGCGGTGAAGGCCGGGCGCAGGTCGATTAGGCGGAAGCGCGCTTCGTCGGCACACAGGAAGGCGAGCAGGTCGCGCAAACCTTCCGCGCCGAGGCTCTCGAAGCCTTCCGGCATGAGCGAACGGCCGCCGCTGGCGCGGGTGCGGATGTCGTCGGGCCTGATCTCGTGCTCGCCGGTGGCGTCGCGGAGGACGACGGCGGACTTGTTCTCGCGCACGACGATGCCGGTGAAGGACTGGTCGTCCCGCGTGTCGATGTTCACGGCGACGAAGTTCGGTTCGACGACGCGGTTGGGATCGAGGATGTGGACGAGCAATTCCGCCGCGCCGTGAGCGCCCATGCCCGTCAGGTCCGGACCGGTCTCCTTCCCCTCGCCGTTGAATTTGTGGCAAGCGGCGCAATTCTTCGTAAAGAGTTCCTTCCCTTGCTTCACGTCGCCGGGTTTATCGACTTCGGCGGTGTATTTGGCAACCAAGGCGCTCTTCTCCGTTTCCTCCGGACCGCGCAAGGCGTCGAGTACCTCGCGAGCTTTCAATGAGACGGCCGAGTCGCTGTGCGTGCGGAGGCGATGAATCATCCCGGGCCCGAGCGACGCGTAGCCGCCGACGTGAGGAGGCGGAGTAGCCGAAGATGCCTGTGGGTCCGCCTCCTTACGTCGGCGGCTACGATCGGAGGACTCGATCTCATCGAGGAGCGCAAGCGACCAGTCGGCACGCTTTAGGATTTGCGCGAAAGCGGCATCGTGCAGCGCGGGGGGAAGATTTGTCAGCGCGTGGCAAAGTGTCCGGCCGGCGTCGGGGTCCGCCGTGGCGCCAAGGGCTTCGATGGCTTTGCGCTGGAGGCCGGGTGACTCGGAGCGGCCGAGAAGCCCGCGGACGGACTGGAGGATATTCGTGTCAAGCTGTCGCACGGCCAGGAGACTGGCGAGGAGGTTGCCGCGTTGCTCGTCCGTGCGCGCTTCGTCCTTCACCGTTTCAAGCAGCGTCGCGACGAGTTTCTTTACGTCGTCTTTGAGCGCGCCGGATTGGTCCCAGCGCGCGGCCAGAGGCAATGCGGCGGCGGCAACCTTCGGCGATCCGTCGAAGAGCGGCTTGAAGGCGGACTCGATATCTTCGGACCAGGCTGGGGGATCGCCACGTTCCAGATTGCGGGTGAGAGCTTCGAGCGCGGCGAGCTTGAGCGGGTCGGCGGCTTCCGGTTCCCGCGCGAGGGCGACGACGATTCGGGCTGCGTCGGGGGCGCTGAGCGTCGCGGCGAGGGGGGCAACGAGATTGGTGAGCGACGCGGCATACGGCGGGTGGGCGGCGGCTTCGATGAACTCGGCGGGTTCCTTCGAAGCGACGCCGAGGGCCGCGGATTGCATCCACGGGTCGGAGAACTCGGGCCACATTTCGACGAGGGTGGAGCGAATGTCGGCGTTGACAGGGAAAGTTGCCAGCGCGGCAATGGCTTCGAGCCGGACGCGAAAGTTGAGGTCGCGCACGCGCCTGAGGATTGCTGCGCGAATGATGTCCCTTTCGGAGCTCTCGGCCGTGCGGGATGGCGTGGGCGTCCGGCCCGAGGTTTTCGTCTTCGCGGGCGAGACGCCCGAGCGGACAGGCGGGACGCCTGCCCTACTATTGCCGTTTCGTTCGGCCGCGATGCGGAGGGCGTTCTTCTGCAGGATGGGTTTGCCTTCGGTGGCGAGGGCTTCGGCGAGAGGTTCGGGAGCCAATTGGCCAAGCTGATGAAGTATCCAGAGGGCTTGTGCCTTGGCTTCATCGAGTCCACGAAATCCGAGCGAACCGACTAGAGGAAGCAGGGCTTCGCTGGTGCCGGGATCGTTTTTTTCCACGAGCAGGCGGGCCGCCGTCTGGCGGACCCAGCCATTGGGATGAGTGAGGGCGGCGGCAAGGTCGCCGGTTGAGGCCCGGTCGAGACGCGGGGTGGGGAGCATTTTCGCGTCGCGATGTTGCACGCGCCAGATGCGGCCGAAGTAGCGGTCGCGATCCGGGCGAATGGCGGCGTTGCTCAAGGGATCGTGTGACGGCCCGCGGGGATCGTTGTGGACCGCGGCCTGGTTGTAGAAGTCCAGCAGGTAAAGCGCGCCATCGGGGCCAACACGCGCGTGAATCGGGCGGAACCAAAGATCGGCGCTGGCGAGAAATTCCTCATCGGCATGCGCCGAATCTTTGCTCGCGATAAACGTCGCGCCGTCGGGGCGCAAGAAGTCGACGTGGACGAGATTCACCGTCGGCTCGGTGACGAACCAGGCGCGGTTCCATTTTTCTGGCCAGGCGCCGCCATTGTAAATGCACCCGCCCGACGCGGCCGTGAAACCGCCGATGAAATCGATTTGCGCGTAGGCTTGCTGTTCGTAGTCGCGCAACGGGAAGGATTTCTTATGGTCCTCGATGGTCTTGAAACTCGCGGCGCCGGGCACTCGGCCGCGGGAAAGCGCGCTCTCAGGAAGGACAACATGGTTGATGTGATTGCCATTGGCCTGGGAGAAGAAAATCTCACCGTCGGGCGCGACATCGACGCCCCAAGTGTTGCTGGCTTTCGAGCAAACCTGCTCCAGGGCGCTGCCGTCGGGTCGAAAGCGGAAGATGCCGTCGGTGATCTTGCCGAAACTCCGCGCGCCGTCGCCCGAGCGCACGTCGCCCCGGCTGTAGCCAATCGAGGCATATATCCAGCCGTCGAGGGCCCAGCGGAAGTTGTTCAGCACGGCGTGGGTGTCGTTCGTGCCGAAGCCGGTGAAGAGCTTGACGGTTTTGTCGGCCTTCCCGTCGCCGTCGGTGTCGCGCAGCCAGAGAATGTCGGGCGCTTGCGCGACGATCACGCCATCCCGATGGAAGACGAGGCTGGTGACCAGGTGAAGGCCATCGCGGAAGACGATCTTCTTATCCATCACACCGTCGGCGTCAGTGTCTTCGAGAATTGAAATGCGGTCGTGGGTCGGGCCGCGGGTGCTGCGCCGGAATGGATACTCGGGGGTTTCGGCGACCCAAAGCCGGCCGGCGGGGTCCCAATCGAGGGAGATGGGCTTGTTGATGAGCGGCTCGGCAGCGAGCAGCGTCACCGAGAAGTCGGGATGGACCTTGAGCGAGGGCGCGGCTTTGTCAGGCGCGGTGGGGCCGCCTTCGTGATAGCGGAGGGAGGCAATCTCCTCGGGGTTGCAAAGCGAATCGATGTCGCGCTTGCCCGCCCACGCGATGCCGCGCAACAGCACGGCGCGAAAGGGAAGGAAGTCGAAGGATTTCGTGCGATGGCCGGGGATGGAAACGAATGCCCGATACGGCGCGGTTGCGCCGGGCAGTTTGCGTTCGAGCGTCCACATCTGCGGAGCGACGTCGTAAATGGAGGGCAGTGGACGGCCGGCTTTGGTGTGGCGCTTATCGGGAACATAGGCCGAGCAGAGAATGCTCGCCTCGGACACGAGATGGAGATCCCAGTAGATTTCGTCGTCGAAGTCCCAGTTCGACACCCCCTCGATAATCGGATGCGAGTGCTCGGTGAAGTAAAGCGCCGTGTCGCTGAGATGCCACTTGGAGTGGCCGTGCTCCCAGGCGCCGCCAATGACGGTCTTCCACCAGTGCGGATCGTCGCCGCAAACTGAATCGTGAATGACCACCAGCCCGCCGCCGCGTTTGAGGAACTGTTCCAGTCGCTCGCGCTCCTCGCCGTGAATGGCGCCACCCTCGGCGCAATACATCACCATGACGTCGGTCGCGTCGAGCTGCGCCGTGGTGGGAAAGCCGATGGCGCCGTCCACTTTGGCGCCGCGGTCGGCCAGGATCCGCGACCAGTTGGTGAGAAAGGCCGGCCCGTCGTGTTCGCCCGGCCCATGCGTCTTCGGCCCGCAGCGCAGGAAGAGGCGGACCGGCTCCGCGGCGCAGGAGAGCGCCGCCAGGAGCGCCAGAGCAACAGTCAGTCTGTACTTCATAATGTTCGCAGAAGTCCGGAGCTTACTCTAACCGGTTTGGCTTAAAACCAGAAAGAGAATCCTGTCGTTCCGTTCGCCTCACCGGCAGCGTACGTGTTTAGCGTAGCTGCGACCGTGAGGTCGCGGACTGGATGCTCACACGGGAACGAAGCCGATTCCAACGCCCGATGCCCAATTCTCCCCCCCGCCCCGCGACCTCACGGTCGCAGCTACTCTAAACGGATACCCGGCAGGATGCCGGCGGTCCGGATTCAGGGGTCGCCCCGTGGCCGGCGTGGAGGTGCATTGGAGGATGTGGCGCGGTCGAGGGAAGACAACAATTTCCGGTGCGCGCTGGGGAACGCGAGCTGTTCGAGGGCCGCTCGGGAGAGCCAGCGGCCACCGTCGAGCCGGCGGGCGTCCTGGAAGATGCCGACGTCGTGATCCATTCGAGCGGGTCGACCGCAGGCCTCGAGCTGGCGCTGCGCGTGGCCGGGTTCGAGGCGACGATCGTCGAGATGAGCTGGTACGGCACACAGGCCGTGACGATTCCGCTCGGCGAGGTCTTTCACGCG
>CAZZAQ010000039.1:7125-13845 GCA_964652165.1 uncultured Bifidobacterium sp. | reverse complement strand
TAGTCAAACGCTCCGGTGTTGGAGGCTTTGAGATAAGCTTGTTGGGCGGGCGCGGTCCAGGCGGTCGGCACGGTGAACGCCGCGGCGAGCGCCGCGAGGCAGCAGCCAAACCATCGCACCGTGGCAGCCGGCGTGAGACGGCGAACGCCAACGGCGTTCCGTCTCAAAGCCCAGGGTTGCCGGAGGCTACCCTGGGTCAAGCGGCCGGCAGTCCTCAACCCCAACGGGGTTGCGGCCTTCGCGGGCGCGGTGGGCACAACCCCGGTGGGGTTGAACCCATTCTGGTCGTCCTCCCAGGGTAGGCGCTGCGCGCCAACCCTGGGCTTTGAGTCGGAACGCCGTTGGCGTTCAGCAACAGACTCCTCACGTCCGCTGCCACGGGGTGCGAGCGCCCTGGCAGGTTTCATACAAACAAGTGGATTTCTGACACGAGAACGCTAGCAGCCCGTGCTCCTTCTGACGAGCGTAAAGCGCAACGAAAAGTAATCCCTCAGTGAAGGCCGGTGGGGCGAGCGTCCCCGCGAGCCGGAGCCAAGAAACGCTGAGTAATCAAGCGGCTCGCGAGTACGCTCGCCCCACCTGACTGAGGGATTACGGCGCAAAAAGCAAGGCGGTTCCAGCCGCGGATTTTATGACCACAGATGACACGGATGACACGGATAACACGGATGAAGCCGGTTCTCCGATTCCATCCGTGAAATCCGCGTCATCCGTGGTCAAATATCAGGGCAGCGGGAGGGCCGGCGCGGGCAGCTCGAATCGGGGAAGGACATTCGCCCTGTACTGAAAACATCGGGGCATGAGCCTGGCTTAAAAGCGGAGCGATCGGCCCCTCCATTTCAATGGCCCGTGGCGAGCCGAGAGGCGATCCCGGCGGCGGATCCCAGCGGGCACTTTCCACCGCCAATCCGATTTCACGCGGCCTGGCCGCGTCAGCACTACACGGGCCGCGGTCCGGGGAGCGGCTTGGCTGGCGCAGACGATTTGCCAGGCGCGAACATCCGGCCGACCCGCTGCAGAAACTCTCGGATGCGGCCTCCGGCGCCTGCCGCCTGCTCACGCGGCAGGAAAACAATCGCCTGGCCATCTCCAAGGGCCATCGCCAGGGAAGTCGACGGACCCGGTTTGGCGGGGGTCGGAGCCCTGGCCGCAGCTGAAGGGCTTCGTCGCGCAGGCGCGGGCGCCGAAGGGCCGCCGGAGAAACCCTGTGCCGGCTTCCGCTCCAACGCCGCAATTCGCGTTTCCACTTCGAACAGGGCCGCCGTGTAAGCCGAAGTTGCCGCCTGTTCGAGCAGCGCGCTCGGGCTTTCAACGGGGCCAGGCGAAAGCTCGACCCGGCCCGGCGCGGGGGCCTGGAATGGAAGTCGTTTCGCCAGAGCATTGAAGGTCCGGGCGGCGACAAGGACGAGTGACCCGACGCCGAGCAACACGGCAACCAGAATCAGTATGGTCACGAGCAGCGTGCGCCGTTCGGTGTCGCGCATGAACTGGAGCTGAATCTCTGAGTTGCCGGCGAGGGCGGTGCTGAACTGGGCGAGTTGGTTGCTCAGCACGCTGGCATTGTGAAGCAGCGCGGACTCAGTTTGGAGGCGGATGAGATCGAGCGCCTGAAACGTCGAAACCTGCTGCTCCTTCAACTGGCGCAGGGCCTCTTCGAGCGCGGGCGCGCCGGCAGGGGAGTCCTCCGTGCCGGCGGCGTTGGTCGGAGGGGGTAATTCGGCCGATGCGCCAGGAAAAGCGAGAGACAGGGAGCAAAGGCAGGTCAGAAGGCCCGCCGCGAAATTCGGGAGGCTATGGCGCTGTCGCAACATGAACGACGGCTTGAGGCGCAAGCTAGGCTGTCTGCCGGCAGACGCAAGCAGAATTATCTCCTATTCACGCGTCCAGACAGTGCCGCACGGCGAAGGCAAGGCGGGCGCCGTCGAAGGGTTTTTGCAGGAAGTTCAACCCGTCCATCACCGCAAAGCCTTTTCCCGCCACGTGCAGGCTGTAGCCGCTGATGAACATCACCTTCAACGCCGGCTTCTGGGCCGCGAATTTCTCGGCCAGGTCCTGTCCGCTCAGCCCCGCCGGCATCACCATGTCGGTCAGCAGCAGCGCGATGGCGTCGTGTTGCTGGTGCCAGAGGGCCAGGGCCTCGACTCCGTTGCCCGCTTCGAGGATTTGATAGCCGTACTTGCCAAGCACGTCCTTGATGACCCAGCGCACGGGCGCTTCATCCTCGACGACCAGGATGGTTTCGGTGCCGCGTGGAACTGGTGGTTCGGCCGTCGCCGGGGATTGGGGGCCGGCCAGACCGGCGGCCGGCGGCAGGAAGACCTTGAACGTGGAGCCCTGGCCGGGCCGGCTTTGCGCCTCGATCCAACCGTGATGTTGTTTGACGATTCCATAGGCCGTGGCCAGCCCCAGGCCGCTGCCTTTCCCAAATTCCTTCGTCGTGAAAAACGGCTCGAAAATGTGGCCGAGCGTCCGGCTGTCCATCCCGCAGCCGGTGTCGGTCACGCTCAGGCAGACGAAGCGGCCGACGCGCGCGTCAGCAGGATGACGCTCGACGTAGGTGGCGTCGACGTCCACAGGTGCGGTCGTGATGAGCAATTGCCCTCCGCCCGGCATCGCTTCGCGGGCGTTGGCGGCGAGGTTCATCACGACCTGTTCGAGCATGCCAGGGTCCGCGTGGACTGGCGGCAATCCCGACGCGTGGCTGAACTGGCAGGTGATGTCCTCGCCCAGCGTGCGAGCCAGCAGGTCGCTGAGGTTGGCCAGCAGTTCGTTGAGTTGAAGCGAGCGCGGGGCGATGACCTTGCGGCGGCTGAACGCCAGGAGCTGGCTGGTGAACTTGCCGGCCCGTTCGGCGGCGCGGGCGATTTGTTGCACGGATTCGCGGGACGCGGCGCTGATCGCCGGATCGGCCCGCAACAGTGTCGCGTGGCCTTGAATCACGGTGAGCAGGTTGTTGAAGTCGTGCGCGATGCCCGCCGCCAGCCGCCCGATTGCCTCGAGCTTCTGCGCGTGGCGCAGCCGCTCGTCCACGCCCGAAGTGGCGTCGGCCGGCGGGGATGGCTCCGCGAGCTTCGGGGCATCGGTTTTGGCTGGAGCCGAATCGTTCATCAAGCACGTGCGTTAGTCTGGCTCCTGGGTACCCGACGTAACCGCCGACCCGACGTAGCCGCCGACGTGAGGAGGCGGACCGACCCAGTGGCAACACAGGTCCGCCTCCTCTCGTCGGCGGCTACAGGCTGTGCGCGTTTCATGTGCGTATTGAAAACTCCGGCTCAGGGGCGCGAGGGTTCGGAGGCGTTCGCTTTGCCCGGCGTTGGAGCCCGGCCGCTCAGGTGATCGATTTCGAGCCGGATGCGCCTTTCGAGATCTCTCACGGCCGGTACGTTGCGCCGGACGGGTGGGAGCGTGATGAGCGCGGCCAGCGCGGCTTCGTAAGACTGCCTGGCTTCCTCCGTGCGGCCGGCCTGAAGCAGGATTTCCCCTTTGCGGGCCAGCCACATTTCCTTGCGGGGCGAGCGCTGCATCACGACATCGATGCGGGCCAGAGCAGCATCGTGGTTCTTCCTGCGCAACTCCAGGTCAATGGCGGTGAGCTGGAGAGTGACCAGCGGCCCCATTCTTTTCATGCCGTCGTCAAGGCCCTGCAAGGCGGCCTCAAGCTGGTCGGGGCCTGCTTCGGCCAGCGCGCGGGCGCGCTCGATGTAAAGGTCGGGGGCGCCTTCGGGCGTCACCGCGATGGCCCGGCTCAGATCTTCCGCGGCATAGAGCGGCTGGCCGAGACTGGCCCACGCGCGGCTGCGGAGGGTGAACGCCTCGGTGTGATTCGTAATCCTCCCGAGGAACCGATCCAAGTGCGCGCGGGCCGAGAGCGGCCAGTCGGTGTCAAGCAGGAGACGGGCACGAGAAAGGTCGAGGGCGGGCAGGCCGGGGGCGAGGGTCGCCGCGGCGTCGATGTCCTTCTGGGCGGAGTCGAATTGCTGGTGGAGGCGGAACAGTTCGCCGCGGCGCAGGTAGAGCTCGGGGTTGGTGGGATCCTTCTCGATGTCCTGGTTGGCGGCAGTGATGAGCGTGTGAAAGTCGCCGTGCGCGTGGGCCGTCGCCACGGTCAGCAGGAACGCAAGTGCGACCCCACTGTGCATCCACTGGAATTGTCTGCGCATCGTCGGGTGGATTAACGCACCAATTCCGCCAGAGGGCAACGCTGCATTTCGCACGGGACGCGGAGCGTTACGTAATTCCTTTACCTTGGCGAGCCGCAACGCTATGCTCGCACCGAAATCAAACCAGACTTTCTGGGCGGCATCCCCGTTGCTGCCTTCCTTGTCGGCTCAATTCAAAAGAAACTCACGCCGTGCGCGGCGCTTACGTCGATAAACTTATGAAGAAAAAAACACGAAAGAAACGCATCGCCTTTCAGCCGTTCCAGGACGGTCAAATCTGGCAGTTGGGCGATTCCAGCGTGCAAATTGCCCAGGTCGGCAAAACGCTGGTGCATTACAAACACTACAAGGCCCAAACCAAACGGCCCCCGATTCGACTCTCGAACAAGGGCGCGTTGGAGCGGTTCCTTCAGGAGAACGACGCCATTTTGCTTCGGCAGGCATCGCGCCTGGCCCCGGCGGCAGGAGTACAGTTGCCGTCGTGCCGAGACTCGTGCCGTCAGCTCGAAAGGAAAGCGAGCTGACATGGGATTCATCGAAGCTCGATGCCCGGCTTGCCGTGAGCAGCGATTCAGTGGAGGCTTCGGCGTGACCGTGAAAAAGCTCCGCCTATGAGCCGCCCTTTTCGCTCCTTTCGGTCCCGCCAACCACAACTTCGGAGAAACGGCAAGATCCGCGCCCGCGAAGTCCGGGTCCTGGACGAGGCCAAACAGCAACTCGGGGTGATGCCTCTGGGGGATGCCCTCCGTCTGGCACAGAGCAGGGGCCGCGACCTGATCGAAATCGCCCCCGAGGCCACGCCGCCCGTGTGCCGCATCGTGGACTACGGCAAATTCCAATACGAGGAATCCAAGCGGGGCAAGGATTCGCAGCGCCGCCAGTCCGGGAACAAGATGAAGGAGCTTCAGCTCACTCCTGGAATCGATCCTCACGACTTCGCCTTCAAACTCAGCCACGCTGTTGAATTCCTGTGCGAGGACATGAAAGTGCGGGTCAAGCTGCGCTTTCGCGGACGACAGAAGGCGCACAAGGAAATTGGCTTTGAAGTGGTGAACCGGTTCGTCAAAGAGGCCGCCGCTTACGGCCAGGCCGACGCGCCGCCGAAAATGGCGGGTGACCGGGACCTGAACGTCATTATCAGTCCGCTGCCTCGGGACAAACGCGCCAAGAAGCCTCGCGAGGTCAAACCACCGCAGCCGCCTCCCGTCCCTGGCATTGCCCCGGAAGAGCCGCCAGCCCCTTGAAAAGTTTCGGCCCATGCCCACTTTTCCTCCGGCGCTCGCACTGAATTCAATACCTGACTTTCCGTTGCTGGGTCGCGCGGGACATCCTTAGGGCATCCTGCGGGCTTAGTAGTACGACTTGCGGCGCGCTTTCGCCTTCCGCGATCATTCCACCGTCCACTGATCGCCATCTTCATCCTGGTCATTTTCTGCGATTCCTAAAAACGCCCGGGCCTCGCGCAGGGCACCCTCGTACGTGGCCGCTTCAAGCCGCATGGTGTGTTTGCGGCCGATTGTGTTGTCGTATTCGAGACCGAAGACGCCACCCACTTCGTCGAGGATGGTGGCTCGTTTCATCGGCGCTCCGGGGTCAACGGCGCGCGCGGATACGCCGGGCCAGTTTGGGCGGGCTTCATTCGTGTTGCTCGCTTCCACCGTTTCGCGCCACGAACGTGGACGCGCGCTGATTGCCTTCAGCCACTTCTTCGCTGGTCATGCCCAGAGTCACCCGCTCGCAGGCGGCTTCGGAACCTATGTAGCCCTGGACGGCCGAGAGATGAAACCATTTGAAGGCTTCAATGCGGGATTCGCTGGCATCGCTCAAGAGCGGGCCGATGCTGCTACGGTGGTATTTCATGCCGAGCATGTGTTGGGCGCCGCTGTCGCCGCCTTCAGCGGCTTTGCGGATCCAAGCGAGGCCCGCGGCCTCGTCCCGCGGCATTCCTTGTCCTCTGGTTAACATCAAGCCGAGGTGGAATTGCGCCTGGCGATGATTCTGTTCGGCGGCCTTGAGGAGCCAATGGGCGGCTTGCGCGAAGTCCGGCGGGGCGCCCTCGCCGGTCACGCACTTCAGCCCCAGTCCGAACTGTGCGTCCGCGTCGCCCTGATCGGCCCTGGCCCGGGCTGACTCCCCGCCGGCCGAAGGAGCCCGGTGGAGAAAGCGGCGGCAGAGCCAGAGTAGATCCATGCTCCCCACCATCGGCTGTTGTGCGCTGAACACAAGCACCAAATCGACTCGACACGACAAATCCAACAGAAACGCTCACATGTTAGCAAAGCAGGCGCAGAATCAGGATTAGTTCGGCCTCGGGGAAGGATTTAGCAAGGGCGCATTGAACAGAAGGACGCAAAGGCAGCGAAGAGACGGCGAATCAGCGGCCTTTGCGCGCTTTGCGTGCTTCTGTTCAATCCTGTCGGTTCTCCTCCAGAGGCCCCCAATGCGAATTCGGAAAACAGCGGTTGCATTATCCCCGGCGTCGCGTAGGTTTGTCCAAGTTTTAGACAACTTGTTGATTTCAAGGCATGGAAGATCCTCAGTTGAACGAGATTCAATGATG
>CAZZAQ010000039.1:0-7115 GCA_964652165.1 uncultured Bifidobacterium sp. | reverse complement strand
GTCGGGAACAGTCTCGGAAAGAGCAGTCGGTCTAAATTCAAAAATCATCATGAACACAAAATTGTACGTCGGAAACCTTTCCTTCGATACCAGCGAAAACGATCTTCAGGATCTTTTCTCCAAGCACGGCGCCGTCACCGAGGCCAATCTCGTGCAAGACCGAATGAGCGGGAAGCCTCGCGGCTTCGGCTTCGTGACCATGGCCGCCAAGGAGGGCGCCGACGCCGCCATCCAGGCCCTCAACGGCTCGGAATGGAAGGGACGCGCGCTCACCGTCAACGAGGCCCGTCCGCGTGAAGAACGCGCTGGCGGCGGCGGTTACAGTGGCGGAAGCCGTTCCAATCGCTATTAACCCGTCTCCCGGATGAAATCGCCGGCAGTGCGGGAATTCTCTCCAGAAACAATCCGCCTGCCGGCATCTCCATTCCCGGCCTGACCCCGCGCTTCTCATGCCTCGCCTTCGCTGGAACCTGGTGAACTGGCCCAACAGCCTGTTTCTCATCGGCACGTTGCTGATCACACTGACGGCCGTCCCCCTCTACATCTGGCGCCACGGCCTGGACTGGTTTCAGGTCGCCCTGTTCTTTGCCTTTTTCATCGCGACGGGCCTGAGCATCACGCTCGGCTATCACCGCCTGTTTTCCCACCTCACCTTCAAAGCTCGCTGGCCGGTCCGGCTCCTGACCCTGATCTTCGGCGCCGCTGCCTTCGAGAACTCCGTCCTGGCCTGGGCCGCGGACCATCGCAAGCACCATAAGTTCGTGGATCACGCCGACGACCCCTACAACATCTCGAAAGGCTTCTTTCATGCGCACATCGGCTGGATGCTCGTCGACGCACCGCCCGCGTCGTTGGAAGGGGTGAAGGATCTTCAACAGGATCGGCTCGTTCGGTGGCAACACCGGTATTACCTCCTCATCGCCATCCTCGCCAGCTTCGCACTCCCGGCCCTGCTCGGCTGGGTCTGGGGCGGCGGGTCCGGCGCGCTGGGCGGGTTATTGATCGCCGGAGTGGCGAGGGTGGTCATCGTGAACCACATGACGTTTTTCATCAATTCCTGGAGCCACACCTGGGGCCGGCGCACCTATTCCAGCCGGTGCACCGCGCGGGACAGCGCCCTGCTGGCCTGGTTCACCTTTGGCGAGGGGTATCACAACTTTCATCACGCCTTTCAACACGACTACCGCAACGGCGTGAAACCGTGGCAATTCGATCCCACCAAATGGTGCATCTGGCTGCTGCACAAAACCGGTCTGGTCCGACAACTGCGCCGCGTGCCGGAGGAGTCCATCCTTCTGGCCGAGATCGCCGAGCGACAGCGCCAATTCTCCGCGCAGTTGAAGGTCGCTTCGGCGCCGATTTCCGAATCCCTCCACCGCATGCTGCAAGCCGCCCAGGAACGCTTGCAACAAGCCTCGGCCCACTGGGAACAGCGCAAGGCCGAATATCGACTGGCCGCCGAAACGAAAATGGAAGCGTCCCGGCACAAGCTGGCCGAGCTCCAGCGGGAATGTCGCGAAGCCACCGCGCGCCTGCGCGCCGCGATCCACGAATGGTGGGAAGCCCATCGCCTGGTCCAGGCCCAAGTGGCCTGAATTAGAACTAGAACTTCATTTGAAAGGTGAACAGCACGCAGTGCGTCCGCACGCCTTCAAAGCCGACGCGGAAATTCGGGCCGGTGCCCGGGTACAACGGCGGATAGCTGAAGGAGGAGTCGTCGGTGGAAAAGTATTTGTAACCGATCCCGAGCGATACCTGATTGTTCAGCTCGAAACGCAGCCCGGCAAACGCCTGCCACGCGAACACCACGTCGGTATCGTCCCCAAACACGGCGTCCGTGCTGTTTCCGAAGCCGTCGGTATCAAACACAGTGACCGAGCCCCCGACTCCGGCGCCGATGTAGGGAGTGACGATGGTGCGAGGAATGGGATAGGACAACGTGAGGTTGGCGAGGAACGGCGCGTTGTAAAGGACCGTGTTGTCGTTCACAAAGAAGCCTCGCACAGAATCGATTTCGGCGCTGACAAAGCCGAATTCAAAGTCGGTGGCGAGATACTTGTTGAAGGCGTAGCCAATCGCCGCGTCGGCGGCGAAACCGGTCTCGAAGTCCACGTCGTTCCTGGTCGATCCACCAAATTTGTTCAACCGGCCCTCCTGAAAGAAGGAAGGGCCCACATCGGCTCGAAAGTAGGGCCCGGCCCCTTCCGTGCTGAACCGAAGGCCTTGGGCGCCTGCCTCTGGTGCGCTGAGGCAGAATGCCAAAGCGACGAGGTTTGAGGAGATCAAGTAACGACTGATAGAAACTCGCCCTTGTGACGCCGGGCGCTTCAGCGGGAACTGCATTGTTGTCGGGTTCATCTTCCGCGAGTCTCGGCTTTGGCGGGCGGGCGTCAAGCACGGTGTTCGGCCTTTTGGCCGTCTTCCCGAGTAATCCCTCAGTCAGGTAGGGCGAGCGTACTCGCGAGCCGCTTGATTACTCAGCGTTTCTTGGCTCCGGCTCGCGAGGACGCTCGCCCCACCGGCATTCACTGAGGGATTACCTTCCCGACCAATTCCCCGTTGACCGCCTCGGAAATCAAGCGCAGTTTGGACACGGTGAATTCCTCGAATAGAGACCGCAACCGTGTGCCGGATCATTCAGGATCCCAATTGCCAACCGATTGGAACGCGCTGGAGGGATCTCGCGTCAGGTTGGAATCCTGGCAATCCAGTACGATGCGAGTCGTTTCTTTCTCGCTGGTCTGCTTCGGATTGGTTTGCATCGCTGGCCGCGCGCCCGCGCAGGCGCCGGACAAGTTTGGCCCGGTGATGCTTGCCGCCAACGTCCTGGAAGAGGAGTTCCGGACCAACCGTATCCAGATCACCTGGAACGAGAACCTGTTGGTCAGTTCCTTGTCGTTGCCCAGTTTCAAGGTGGTTCTCGCCGCCTCGAACCGCCCGGTCGCCGTCGTTTTCGGCGAGTACAATGCCGGCAATCCGACGACGACGATCCTCAGCATGAGCGCCACCAATTGGCACTACCGCAGCAATTACTACGTCCTCGTCAATAATTTCCGCGACCTGGCCAATAACGTCATCGCTCCAAACAGCATTATTGGTGTTACCTGGCCGGGCCTCCCGACCAGCCCCCTGCCGGCCGGTGCCACGCCGCGACTGACGATCGCGCGATCCGGCGCGAACGGCGTCCGGGTATCCTGGCCGACGAATGCTTACAGCTATGCCTTGGAATGGACGACCAACGTCATGAGGGTCGGTCCGAACTCGGTGGCCGGCCCGTGGTGCGAGGTGCAGCCGTTTATGGCCAATCCGTACATCACCAGCCCGGCGCGCAATTCACACATGATTTTCCGGTTGCGCAAGACGCGCTGAATCGGCCCTCGAGGTGGTTGCGGAACGACGGTTGACTCAATCGTCGTAGGCTGGCTGAATGAGTCAGCACATGAATTCCAAGCGGTCCCAATGAACGGATTAATCATCAACTACGGAATCGTTGCAGTGTTCTCTGCTGCATTCCTCGTCCTTCCGCCTCATGTCTCCGCTCGGGTCATTGCTGTAAAGCCGCCGAGCAGGCTTTGGATTCGTTGGTTCGGAGGCTTCGGACTGCTCTGGAGTCTGCTTGGTTTCGCGGCCCTCGGGGAATGGGGCCTTTTGGAGCTCTCCCCGATGGCGATGAGGTTGCTCTTCGCCGCAAAATGTTGCATTCTCGGAATTATGATGGGGTTGTTTATTGCCATTCTGACACGACGTTTTGAACAAGCAGAGGTTTCCCGAAATCCCAAGGGGTCAGATCAGCATTCAACCGAGCGGAACGCTTAGGAAAAAGCCTGGCCCGAACCCAAGAAGATCGAGTGACTTCCCCGTCGCTCCCTGCCATTCTCCGCCCGTGCACACTCCGATTGTCCGTTCCATGCTCGCTACCCTCGCGGCCGCTTTGGCCGTTGCCTCCGCTCCGGTCCGCGCCGCTGGGGCCGACCTGTTGCCGGAAGGCGCCAGACTGGCAATCATTGGCGATTCGATCACCGAGCAGAAGCTCTACACAAAATTCATGGAGGCTTACCTGCTGGCGTGCGCGGGACGCAGCGACGTGAAGGTGTTCCAGTTCGGCTGGGGCGGCGAGACGGCCAACGGCTTCGCGGCAAGGGTGGCGAACGACCTCGCCCCATTCCAGCCGACGGTCGCCACAACCTGTTACGGCATGAACGACGGCAGCTACAAGCCGTTTACCGACGAGATTGGACAAACCTACGAGTCGAACATGCGCCGGGTCGCCGCCGGTTTGCAGAAGGCCGGCGTGCAGAAAATCGTGTTCGGCTCGCCGGGCGCGGTGGACACAAAGTTTTTCGTACGCCAGAATTTCGCCCCGCTGTCCGGCGCCGACGGCTACAATAAAAACCTCGGCTCCTTGCGCGACATCGACAAACACCTTGCGACGGAACTCGGCCTGGGTTTCGCGGACGTCCACCAGGCGATGCTCGACGCGATGACGGCGGCCAAGGCGGCCCTCGGCAACGAGTACGACGTGTGCGGCAAGGACGGCTTTCATCCCGGCCCCAACGGCCAGCTCATCATGGCCTACGCCTTCCTCCGCGCCCTCGGCTGCGACGGGCGGATCGCGGACATCACCGTGGACATGAACGGCGCGGCGACGGCATCCGAGGGCCACAAGGTCGCCGGCGGCAACGCCGGTTCCGCGGAACTGGTGAGCGAACGCTATCCATTCTGCTTCGACGGCGAGCCGGGTTCCTCCAGCGGCACCCGCAGCATTGCGCCGCATTTTCCCTTCAACGAGAAATTGAACCGCTTCACGCTGCGGGTGAAGAACCTCGAAGCGCCCCGCGCGATGGTGACGTGGTCGGGAGAGAGCAAGCCGTTCACCCGCGAGCAACTCACGGCGGGCGTCAACCTCGCCGCCCAATTCGACAAGACGCCCTTTGACGGCCAGTTCAAGAAGGTCGTCGATGCCGTCGCCGCGAAGCAAAACTTCGAGACGCTGATGATCAAGAACCTCGTCACCAACTTTAGCCAGTTCTCCGCCGACTCGAAGAAAGACCCGGAGCTGGCGAACGCCTTCACGAACCTGGGCAAGCGGTTGCTGGCCCGGCAGGCCGAACTCGACGCCGCCGTGCGCAAGGAGATCGTCCCCGTGAAGCACACAATCACCGTGGCCGCCCTGCCGTAAGACCTCTTTCCATGGAAATCGTCGAACCGGCGGACCCGCCCCATGGCAGATTCAAGCACCGGCCGATACAGGAGCGCGGACAGCCTTGTCCGCGAAAATTTGAGACAACGCCAAAAAAACACGCGGACAAGGCTGTCCGCGCTCCATTCTTGAGTCCGCCTTGGGCTTCGCCCCGGCCCGCGTCAGTTCCAGGATAAATCGTCCGGCGCCTCGGAGAGGAGCCGGAACTTCCAGCCCTTTTCGCCCAGGATCAACTTCCAGAGTTCATCGGGCTTGGGGTAGAAGACCAGTTCGACCGATGCCGGGTGCGTCAGCCAGGTGTCGCGTTTCATCTCGGCATCGAGCTGGCCGGGACTCCAGCCGGCGTAGCCGGCGAACACCTTCAACTGTTGAGTCGGAGAGTAGGCGTCGCTCAGTTCGATGAGCGTGTCGAGTGAGTGTTCCAGTTGCAGATTGGGCATCACGTTGGCGTCGGGAATGAACGAGTCGCTGTGGAGGAAGCTCAAGGCCTGCGGCTGCACCGGGCCGCCGAGGAACAATGGCTGCTCCTTCAGCCCGGCCGGCACGTTGGCGACCAGCGCTTGGCCGATCTTGTTGCCGGTGCCGCGATTCAGGACGAGGCCAAACGCGCCGTCCGAGTCGTGCTGGCAAACGAGGATCACCGTGTGATGGAAAAACGACCCCGCCAGCCTCCCGTTGTCGAGGAGCAACTGGCCTTTGAGTGACTTTTGCTTCGCGGGCATGGCCGAAGCCTACGCGGCCAATGTGCGCCAGACTTGCGCCCGAATCAATCCCGTTTACAGTCGGGCCATGACAAAAGTCTGCCTCCTCTTGCTACTCGCCGTCGCGTTAGTCAGCGGCTGCCGCTCTCCCGAGCCTTCCGGCAGCCGCGAATTTATCCCGGGCAAGGGTTGGGTGCCTACAGAGGGTTGACTTGAGCCACTTCCCGAAGATAATCCCGTTGTAAGCGAAGCTATGGCGCGTCTAGTCCTCCTCAGCGAGGGATTCACCGGGCGGGCCTACGAACTGAAGGTCCCGACGACCACCGTAGGACGGGCGTCCGACAACGCCTTCGAGATCCCGGAAGCCTCCGTGTCCAGCCACCACGCTGAGATCCTCTTGCGCGGCGCCGACGTGGTCGTGCGCGACCTCAACTCGACCAACGGCACGTTTATCGCGGGCGAACGCATCACCGAGGCCGTCCTCAAACCCGGTCAGATCCTGAGGCTCGGCACCATCGACATGCGGCTCGAAACAGGTGATCCCTCGCCGAAACCCAAGCAAGCTCTCGATCATACGCGCGTTATCCCGCAAGGCGTCAAAGCCGAGGAACTCTTCGGGACGGGCGCCAGACCCGAATTCAAGACGACCGGCTTCGAAAAGAAGGACAACCGTGGCTCGAAAATCTTCGTCGTCATCGCCATTGCCGCCGGCGTCGTTCTCGTTGTTGCGATGATCTGGGTGTTGACCCACCGCGGCGATCAATAAGCGCCCTCACTGGGCGCCGGGTAAAAGATTCGCGGCGGCGGCTACGGCGCGTATGAGCGATCCGGGCCAATCGGGGAGCCCCAGCGCTGAAAAGGATTTGTCCAGTTCTCACGGTTTTTTCGACCAATAAGGGAACAGAATGGTCAACACCATGAGCGACCCTGTATCCAGGCTGTGTGAATGCGCCCGCGCTGGCGACCGCGAGGCCGCCGCCGAGCTAGTCTCCCTGACTTACGAGCGCCTCTACGCCTGGCTGCGCCGCCTGGCCGGCAGCGAGGAGGACGCCGCGGATCTCACGCAAAAGACCTTCGCCCGGGCGTGGGCCGCGCTGGGGTCTTGGCAGGGCCGATCGAGCTTTTCCACGTGGCTGCACGGCATCGGGCATCACGTTTATGTGGACTGGCGCCGGGCACAGCCGCCCGCCGCCATGCCGCTGGACGAATGGTGG
>CAZZAQ010000038.1:0-13898 GCA_964652165.1 uncultured Bifidobacterium sp. | reverse complement strand
CGAAGCTGAAACGGCCCCGTCAGATACGCGGATTGAAGGAGGCTCAGCGCGGGGCGGCCTTGAGTCGGAAGAAGCGGCAGGCGGACGAGGGGGGGAGTTCCAGCGAGTTCCAGCCCTGGGCGAAGGCCGCGGGCTGCGCGACGGGTGTCCAGGGGCCGGTGAGATACTCCGCGGCTTCGAGAATGTAACCGGGCATCGGGCCGGGCCATTTCACAAGGAAGCGTCCAGCGTCGCGAGCGACGGCGAGACAAGGGGCGTCCAGAACCTTGGCGACGAACGCATCCGGTTTGCCGGCGAGCTCGGACTGGATCGGCCCGGCGAGCGGCAGATTCGTCGATTCGGTGCGGCCGGCGATGTAGGCCGCTCCGGCGGAGTCGAGAGCGATGGCATACCCGTAGTCGGGGCTTTTGCCGCCAAGCAGGCCGGAGAAGAGCATTGTCGCGCCAGCCGGATCGAACTCGACGAGGAAGGCGTCGGTTTTGCCGGCGTTTTTCGCGGCGAGCGAACCGGAGTTGAAGGTTGGAAAGTTCGTGGAGTCGGTGGAGCCGACGACGTAAGCGCGGCCCAACGTGTCGACGGCCACACCCCAACCCTGGTCGGCTTTCTTGCCGCCGAAGGCCAGCGAATAAACGAGGCCGGAACCGTCGGGCAGGAGTTTCGTCAGGAACACATCGTTGCTGCCGCCAAACGTGTTGCTGCTGCGGAGGCCCGCGTAGAGCGTGGCCGGACTCGTTGAATCGATGGCGAGTGTCCTCACGAAGCGCGGGGCGAGGCCGGTGTCGTTGGTGGCCCAGTTCGCCCCGCGGTCGGTGCTTTTGAACAGGCCGTTGGTGGTGCCGGCGTAAAGCGTCGAGGTCGCCGCCGGGTCGATGGCCAGCGCCATGACATTCGACGAACTGAGGCCGGCGCCCACGAGCGCCCAATTCGTTCCGGCGTCGGTCGTCTTGAAAATGCCCTTGGAGGTGCCGAGGTAAAGCGTTTCCGGGGCCGCCGGGTCCAGGACGATGGCCTGCGAGCGTTTCGTGATCAGGCCCCGACTGCTGGAGCCCCACTTGGCGCCATTGTTGGTGCTCTTGTAAACGCCGCCATCGGTCGCGGCGTAGATCGTCTGCGGGTCGGCCGGGTGAACGGCGAAAGCGTTCACGTTCAGGTTTCCGAGGCCGGAATTGGCGGACTTCCACGACACCGCGGCGTTCGTGCTGCGGAAAACGCCGCTGCCGTGGGTGCCCGCCAGGAGCGTGTCGGCCGTCGCGCCCGGGAACAGCAGCGCGCGCACATCGCGGCTGGTGAGGGTGTAGAGCCAGAACGCGCCGCGATTGGTGGAGATGGCAACACCGAAACTCGTGCCGGCGTAAACATTCATGGGCGCCGTCGGGTCGAAGGCGAAGGCGCGGGCCACATCCGGCTCCAGGAAAGTGTTGCGCAGGGTCCAGTTCTCACCGGCGTCGTCGCTGCGGAAGACGCCGCGCGGCGTGCCGGCGTAAAGCGTCGCGGGATTCCCCGGCTCGGCGGCCAGCGCTTCGATGATGGTGTGCGTGAAGCCGGCGCTCTTCAGCGTCCACGAGCCGGCGGCATCGGCGCTTTTGAACACTCCCCCGCGGTTGAAAGCGCCCGGCGTCGTCGGGAAGTCGCTCGAGGATTTCGCACCGGTGATGTAGGCGCTGCCCGCAGCGTCCACCGCGATGCGGGTGGGGACGTCATCCCCGGCGCCGCCGAGGTAAGTCGAATAGAGCAACGCGCCGGCGGGGTCGAACTGGGTCACGAACCCCTCGCGGTGGAAACTGCCAACGCGAATGGCTTCGGGCTGGAAGGCATTCGTGCTCACCGGGAGGTCGGAGCCTTCCGTCCACCCGGTCACGTAGGCGTTGCCCGTGGAGTCCAGCGCGATGCCGGTGCCGGTCTCATTAGCGAAGCCGCCCAGGTAGGTGGAGTAAACGAGGCCCGTGCCGTCCGGGTTGAGCTTGGCCAGAAAGGCGTCCTTTCCGCCAGCCAGCGTGCTCTGGAGCGGGCAATCCGTGGGCAGGTTCGTGAGAAGGATGATCACGTTGGTGGAGACGGGCGTTGTATTCGTGATGGCGACGAGGCGGGCGACGCGGATGCCGCAGTTGGTGCTGTCCAGCACGGAGGCGACGGGGAAGTTCGTGGACTCCGTGCTGCCGGTGACGTGCGCGCAGCCCGCGGCGTCGACAGCGATAGCCACGGCGCTGTCAGCGCCGGTACCGCCGAGGTAGGTCGAATAGAGCAGCGCCGAGCCGGTGGGGTTGAGCTTGGCGACAAACGCGTCAGCCGGCCGGACAGTCGTGCGGGGAATTTGCTTTCCAGGCAGGTTGGTGCTCATCGCGCCGGGCGTGACGGGGAAATCCTCCGAGTCGGTGTAGCCGGTGACGAACGTGTTACCCGCGGAATCGAGCGCGAGTCCAACGGCCCCGTCAAGCTTTCTGCCGCCCAGATAAGTGAGAAAATCGAAGCCCGTGCCGGCGGGATTCAGCTTCGCGACAAAGGCGTCGCCCGCGTGGCTGTTGCCGCCTGCGAAGTTTGTCTGGAAACCTGCCAGCGGCGGGATGCTGAAAACGGAAAGCGTTTCGCCGGCGACGCGCGCCGAGCCTGCGTTATCGACGGCGATGGACCAGGCGCTGTCCGCCTTGTGCGCGCCAAGGTAAGTGGAGTAGCTGAGGACGGGATCGATGACGAGCGGGAGGTTCGTGTCGTAGTGGCCGACGGCGAAGCGGACGGTGCCGTCCTTGAATTCGTAACGGCCCGGCACTTCGCGTCGCGCGCCGGCAAGGGTCTGGTAGAGCAGCGGCTTGTGCTGAAAAACGCGCGAGCCGGCGGCCTCGAGGATGAGCTCGCCACCCGTGGAGAGTTCAACGCGGTCCGCGCCCTCGAAGCACAGCGCGATGGCGCGCGGGTCGGCGCCGGGAGCGATGATGAAATCGTACTCCAACTGGCGCTCGTGTCCGTAGTAAACGAGGTCGACGCCGGGGTAAATGGATTCGACGCGGACGCGGGCGAACGTCGGCACGCCCGTCCGCCAGCCCGAAGGGTCTGAGCCGAGGAAGTAGTTGACGGAGCCGGGAAGCGGTTCGAGACCGGCGGCGGTGGCCCGCGAGTTTGCGCCCGGAAAGGTCATGCGCAGAAATCGAGCCTCAGATTCCGCCGCGTCCGGCCGGACGAGGGCGACAACGGCCTCGGTCGGCGCGAGGTAAACGCCGTGCTGCCGGCCGCGGGCGATGAACTGGAAGCGCGCCTCGGCCTGGCCGCGGTTGGCTTCGAAGTAAACGGGCAACTGGGCGTAGCGCGCTGGCGGTTCAGCCGGCGGACGGGCGGCTTCGGAAGCGAACGGGAACGTGAGAAACAGAGTCGCGAGGAAACTAATGCTGGCGTAGCTGCGACCGTGAGGTCGCGGGATCCCTGAACCGATACGTAGGGCAGGCGTCTCGCCTGCCCAGCGCCGAAGGCGCTTCCCCGTTTGGCCGCTGCGCGGCCCGGGCAGGCGAGACGCCTGCCCTACGTTGACGCTGCGCCGGGCTGCGCCGGCACGCCAAGCGCACAGCTTGCCCCACGTGAGATCGGCGGCGTTAACCAACAACTCGACAAAGTTTCCGACAAAGTTTCCGACAAAGGAATGGGAAAGGGGTCTGCAAAATGTCCAAACTCCAGCCTGCGACCTCACGGTCGCAGCTACGAGCGCGGCTCCGGACGCCTCTGGGTCTCCTGGAAGTTTGTGCCAGCCCCGATTCACTTCTTCTCTTCCTTCCTGACTTCCTTTTTGTCGGTCTTGGGAAGGTCGTCGGGCGCATTGGCGTTGAGTTCCTTGAGTACGGACGGGGTGAGGTCGTCCTGGCCGTTGGTGTAGAGGACGACGGAGGTGCGGCTCATCGCTTCGGCAGCGGAATCGATGACGAGCGCGTAACCGCCGGCCTTGGCCTTGTTGTTCACGATGGTTTGGATTTCCTTCAGGATTTTCTGGCGGGCAATGGTCTGCTTTTCCTCGAGGTTGCCCTTTGCGGTGCGGTCGAATTGCTTGATGGACTGCTCGATATCGTTGATTTCGATGAGCTTGCCCTCGGCGGATTTTTTGCGTTTCTCGCGTTCGTCAAAAGAGATGGCCTGGTTGTTGGCATCTTCGAGGGCCTTTTTGTAGTCGTCGGCCAGTTTCTGGTACTGGTCGGTGAGCGACTTGCGATCCTTGTCGAGGCTGGCGGCTTCCTCCTTGATGGCGGCGTCGGCGATCCTGGTTTTGTAGTATTCGTCGAAGATTTTTTTGAGGTCGAGAATGGCGATTTTTTGTTCGGCCATCGCGGGCAGCGCCAGGAAGGCGGCAAGGCTAAACGCGGCAAGCAGTTTGGATGGTGTCGTTTTCATAAGAGGTCGGGGTCAAAAGTCGCGCTGGTAACCGACGCTGAATTGGAAGCGCCCGCTGCCGGCTTCGCCCGAAGAGTTGTGAATGGGGATGCCATAGTCAAGCCGCAGGGGGCCGATGGGCAGGTTCAAACGCAGGCCGAACCCCCAGTTGTCGGCGTAGTTGCTGAAGTCGATGGTCCAGGGCTTCTCGTAAACCATGCCGATGTCGTAGAACAGGGCGAAGCGGATGCGTTCGATGACGGGCACGCTGTACTCGGCAGTGCCGAACCAAAAGGTGTCCCCGCCCAGCGGTTCGCCAAATTCGTCCTGAGGCCCAATGTCGCGGTAGCGGTAGCCGCGCAGCGAATCGAGGCCGCCGAGGAAGTAGCGTTCGAAGATCGGCACGAAGTCGGTGTTTCCGAAGGTGTCCACCACGCCCGCGCGCGCGCCCAGTTCGAGCAGATGGCCCTCGAAGAAGCCGCGGATGTAGCGGGAGTGGCGAAGTTCGAGTTTGTAGATGTCGACGTCGCCGCCCAACACGCCGCCGGCAATTTCGGCGCGCAGATCGGTCTTTTGACCCTGGGTCGCGAAGCGGTAATTGTTGCGCGTGTCGAAACTGAGGGAGGCGCCGAACTTGGATTCGAGGAAAGTGCCCTCCTCGCGCGCGATTTCCTCGGAGACGTTCGCCGGCACAACGTAGATTTCGGGAAAGGGATTGAGCCGGGTTTTGGTAATCGGACCGTGGAGGTCGGGGTTCAGGTCCAAGTCGATTTGCTGGAGCGTGTAGGAGATGCCGCCGATGAGAGTGGCCTTCTTGGTTTCCAGCAGCGCCTTGCGAATGCCCAGACGGAAGCCAATGTCGCGCTCGGTGTAAGTGTCGGCGCGGCTGAGGAAATTCAAGTCGCGGTAAAACAGCTCCGTGCTCAGTTCGAGCTTGCGGCCGAACAGCCACGGTTCGATGAGGGTCAACTGGTAATCCTGGCGCTGGGTGCCGACCTGGAGCCGCAACTTGGCTCTCTGGCCACCGCCGGTAAAATGGGGCGCGTTGAACAGGTCGAAGTTCGCCTGGCTGACCTCCACGTAGCCGACCAGCGCGTCAATCGAGGAGAAGCCGGCGCCGACTTGAACATTGCCCGTGTTCTTTTCGGCAACGGAGATGACAAGGTTGCGGCGGCTCGGGACGTCAGTTTCCTCGGGCAGGGTCTCGACTTTCTCGAAATAGTCCAGCCCTTCCAGGCGGGCCTTGCTGATCTTGACGTTGACCATGTCGAAGACCTGGCCGGGATAGACGGTCAACTCGCGCCGGATCACGCGGTCCTTGGTCTTGGTGTTGCCGCGAATTTCGATTTTCTCGATCTTCGCCTGCTCGCCCTCGGCCACCTCGTAGCGAATGTCCATCGTGCCGGTCTGCGTGTTGGGGTGGCGGCGGGGCGCGACGCGGGCGTGAAGGTCTCGCCCACGCCCATCTTGAGACGCTTGGACAATTCGTTTGTCGTGAAGAGCGTGACACCTTTGAAATCGACGGCGCCGACCTTGTACTTCCGGCCTTCGGAAATGAGGAATTTGAGGAGGACCTTGCGCGGCCCCTGCTGAACCTGCTGGACCTCCTTCAACTCGAAGTCGATGTACCCGGCGTCCCGGTAGAACTCGGCCAGGCGATCCTGATCGTCCTCGAGCTGGTCTTCTTTCAGCACGCCCGAACGGGTAATCCACGACAGCCACCAGTGGCGCTTGGTTTTGAGCTGCTTGCGCAGTTTGCGCTGCGAGAAGAGCTGCGCGCCCTCGAACTGGATGTCCACGACGCGCACTTTTGGCGTTTCGGTGATCTCGAATGTGACGCTTGCCCGGCCGGCGCGCGTATCGATGTTTGGGGCGTAGACGACCTTGGTTTTGGGGTGGCCGGATTTTTCGTAAAGCTTCCGGATGGCCTCCGTGTCGGCAAACAGTTTTGCCTCGTCCATGGGCTCGTTGGCCTTGGACTTGACGTTCTTGGCCAGCTTCTCCTTCGAGAACTTCGTGTTGCCCGTGAAAAGGATATCCGTGATCTTCGGCCGGGCCTGGAGCACATAGAGCAGCCCGATGCCGTCATCCACGCGCTCCACGAGGACGTTGATGTTCAGAAAGTAGCCGGTCGCGTAAAGCGTGCGCACGTCATCGTCGATGGCCAGTTGGTTGTAGGCTTCGCCCTCCTTGACGCGGATGTTGGCGCGGATGAGCGACTCGCTGACGGAGAGCGGGCCGATGTTGGTGAGGGTGATGCGCGAGACCTTGAGCGGCACTCCCGGGACCTGCGCCCGGGCCGACAGCGCGGCCCCGCCCAGGGACAGGCTCAGCACGCAAGCAAACCAAAGCAGCTTCCTCCGTTCAAGAATCCGTCGGAATATCTTCACCGCTGATTTTGGCTGCGCTCTCAAACCGCGTGTATGGCTTCAAAAACGTCAAGTGCACGTCGCCCGTCGGCCCGTTGCGTTGTTTGGCGATGAGGAGGTTCACGGGCAGGGCCTCCTGCGACGGGTCCGGCCCGTCGTCGTCCTCGTGGCTGGCCCGGTACAGCATTCCCACCAGGTCCGCGTCCTGCTCGATCGCCCCGCTTTCGCGCAAGTCGGACAGGCGTGGCTTGCGGTTTTTCTCCTTCTCGACCTCGCGGTTGAGCTGGGCCAAAACGATCACCGGCACTTCCAGTTCCTTGGCCAGCGCCTTCACGCCGCCGGAAATATCGGCGATTTCCTGCTGGCGGTTTTCGGTGCGGCGCGAAGTAGAGTGAAGCAACTGGAGGTAGTCAATGACGAAAAGCTTGATGCCGTGTTGCTGGTGCATGCGGCGGGCTTTGGCCCGCATTTGCAGGACGGAGAGGGCCGGCGAGTCGTCGATGAACAGCGGCGCGGCGGCCAGCTTGCCGGCCGTTCCCGTGAGCTTCGGGAAATCCCGCTCGGCCAGGAAGCCGCTCGTGATGTTGCGCAGGTTGACCCGCGAGCGCGAGCAGAGCATCCGCAGCACAAGCTGCTCGGCAGTCATCTCCAGGCTGAACACGCCCACGGGCAGCTTCTGATCGATGGCCACAGTCTCGGCGATATTCATAGCAAGGCTGGTTTTTCCCATACTCGGCCTGGCCGCGATGACGATCATTTCGCCCGGGTGCAGCCCCGTCGTCATCCTGTCCAGGTCCGGGAAGCCGGTGCCGATGCCGGTGAGCATCCCCTGGTTCTGGTGGTACTCCTCGATCCGGTTGATGGCGGCGTGGACGAGATCCTTGATGGTCGAGGATTTTTGTTCGACGCGCTCCTCGGCGATCTTTAACACGTCGCGCTCGACTTCGTCCAGCAGCTCATCCACTTCGCCCTGGTGGTCGTAAGCCCGGCCCACCACGTCCGTGCAGGTGCCGATCATGCGCCGCAGGATATATTTCTCTCGCGCGATATCCACGTAGTAGCCGAGGTTGGCCGCGCTGGGCACGGCGTCCGGCAACGACGCCAGGTACGCCACGCCGCCCACCGAGTCCAGTTGCTGCCGGTCGCGCAGGACCTGCTGCACCGTGATGACGTCGATGGCCTGCTTCTGATCGAACATCTCGACGACCGTCTCATAAATCGTCCGGTGCCGCAGATCGTAGAACACCTCCGAGCCGCTCCTGAATTTGCCGATGCAGTCGCCCACGCATTCGTTGGGTGAAAGGAATATGCAGCCCAGCACCCCTTGCTCGGCTTCGATGGGATGGGGGGGCTGCCGGCCCACCCTGGCGGGGTCCGCGAGATCCGTCTTTGTCCGGCGGCTTTGCTTGAAATCAACCGGCACGCCGCTCGGCGCCGCTTCCGTGGTGTCCATCACGCGGCGGAGTGTGCACTACGCCAAGCGCATGGCAATCAATGATTTGGAGTCCGAGTGAGTTCACAAAAATGTGCCTAGAATTGGGCTTACAGATCAAACACGGACAACGCCTTCGGAAGTTATTAAGAACTTATTGAACTTGTTAACACCACACTTTGTGATTAGTCCAACGCTGCAGGTCGGCTGAAATATGCAACCCTTTCACTGGGATCCCCCGGACATCGGAACCGAAGTCATGGCGGTTTGCGTGGTCCGCCGCTGCTTCGGCGGAATAGTAACCCTCCTCAATCAACATGTTTTCGAGAAACAAATCCCACAACTCGGCATTTTTCCAACTCCTCACGATCATCAAAACCCCCTTGTGCGTAAGATAGTAGTAACACTCCCGATACGACCTAGGAGGGTAGCCAGCGAGGCCTTTGAGCATGCCGTCTACCTTGGCAGGGTTTGGCAAGTTCCTCTCGATCTCTCTGCGCTGATCGAAAACGACCGGAACGATGTTGGACTCTGGATTCGAAGTGTCATTCACGCGTTCAGTGTTGCAGAAAGCTGAAATTGCACAATCCAGAGTTCCCGAGAATCGCTTCACAGGCTGTCAACACACTGTCAACAGGCTGTCCAGAGGATTTCCCCCACGCGGTGTGTCTTTGGAGCCGTTGAAGAATCTGCGACGCTTCGAAACCGCCGAAATAAATAGGAGGATTCCCTCGGACATTTAGCGTCGCAAGTCCGCATGCCTGCGTCGGCGGCTACATGCTGATCGGGCATCGTTGTGCAATGGCGGACGACAATGGATCGCATTTACGTTAGCCAGATGACAAAGCGCCGGGCGCTTGCCCTGATTCTCACGTAATGCTTCTGAACCACGAATAGGCCGGGCGTTGCTGCAGCCGCAAAGAAAGAAATTAACCGCAAAGAACTCAAAGAACGCAGAGAAGGCCTGCTTTCACTCAAGATTCTTTGCGTTCTCTGCGTTCTTTGCGGTGATTGATTTGATTGCGGCGTCAGCCGCGCCGGATTCCTTCGTGGTTGAAGCCTGTTGCCTGAAATGACAATTGGATTTTGCGGTCAAGAATCCGGCGGCTACGGGCCGCCCGGTCAATCTGCCCGCACCCGGATGGTGAACGCGTCGCGCGGGTTGGCGACGAGCAACAGGCTGACTTCCTCCTCGGTGAAACCGTTCTGCCGCAGGGCGGGAACGAACTGGGTAAACAACGTGTCATACGGCCGAAACTTCCCGCCGCCGGGCTGGCCGACTTCGTACCAGCCGGCATCCTGGGACACGAGCACGCGATGGAGATAGCCTCGTTCCTTCATGCCGCGCACCAGTTCGACATGCCGTTCCACGTCCGTCGGGCTGATGTGATCGAACTCAACCCACGCGCCCGCCTCCGCGGCCCGCCAATGGAGACTCGGGTCCGATTCGTTCTGGGCGTGGACCCAAATGAGCGCGGCGCCCGAGACCCCTTCATCTTCGAGGACGGAAAGCTCCTCCAGCGCGGCGCGGCCGTCCCCGCTGTGGGCCGCGATGGTCAGGCCGCTGCCCAGGTGGGTGCGGGCGGCGGCGCGGACCAGGTCGCGATGGAGGTTGGAGAGCGGTCCCTCGTCCACGCCGATCTTGATGAAGCCGGGCCGGACGCCGGTGTCCTCGATGCCCTCACGCCACTCGCGCAACCAGGAACTCGCGAGGTCATCGGCGGAACTCGTGCGCGCGTGATCGGGCAGGAACTTGTTATGCGCCGCGCCGTAGTAGCCGGTGTTGGTCAGGAGATTCAATTCAGTGGCCATCGCCAGCCGCTTGAGCAGCACCGGGTCGCGCCCAATGTAGGCCGGGGTGCACTCGACCAGCGTGCGGCACCCGAAGTCGGGCAACTGCTCGAGGTGCGGCAGCACCGACTTGAACACCGCGTCGCGGTCGTAGCGATCGCGGCTGACTTTGTCCGCGCCAATGAAGTCGAGCATGATGTGTTCGTGGGGCAGGGTGGCCCCCAGTGCGGACGGCGCGATGGGTCCGAGGACGGTCATGATCGAGTCCGCCGGCCTGGGCAGAATTGTGGACCGGGGCGCCGGCTTCGGTCCCGCGCAACCGGCCCCGAGTGCCGCGGCGCCGGCGGCAAGGGCGGACTGTTTCAGGAACTGGCGTCGGGAGGTGATCATGGGTGCGAATGCGGGTGGCTTTAGCGCAGGTTAGGCGGCGTCATTTTCCAGTCACTCTACCTGTGATGCTCTGTGCAGGCAACGCACCCCAAAAGCGGCTGTCGTATGCGTTTGTGGTGTTGTCGCCCAAGACGAAATAGGAGCCTGGGGGTATTGAAAACGGAAATGACACTGTGGGTGGTGGCCCGTTCGGAATCGCGGCTAGATGGGTAAGATTGGTAAGATGCGCCGGTAACGGTGCGTTGGTGCCGTTGATGAAAATGCCCTGCCGTCTGATGTCGATGCTTTCGCCCGGAAGCCCAACGACACGAGAACACCATGGCTGCCCGCTCTTGGGCTCAGTGAAGACGATGACGTCCCACCGCGCTGGGGTGGCTCCTGAATACGCCGCCATATCCGCCACAATGACCTCTCCCTTTTTGATGGTCGGCTCCATCGAACCCGAACTCTGCCGGAAGGTCTTCGGCCTGCAACCGCAGACGACCAATAGAACCAGCAACCCAACAATTGTGATTCGCTTTTTGCTGCGCATGGCAGACGCCGCCGAACCCCATCCAGAGCCGCCGGCAGGGACGGTGGAGCGCACGGCGCGCGTCCGAATTGCCGCGACGGCGAAACGGAAGAGCGGGGCGGCTGTTGGCTCCGACGGCAGTTTCACACATCGCAAATTTTCACGGCCTGGTTGAGGGACGCCGCCTTGTCGCGCAGCGGAATGAACTCCTGGCCCACGTAGCCTTTGTAGCCGGTCTCGACAATGGCCTTCATGACGGGCGGGTAGTGAATTTCCTGCGTGTCGTCAATCTCGTTCCGGCCCGGATTGCCGGCCGTGTGGTAGTGGCCGATGAACGGATGGAACTTGCGAATGCGCGCGATCAGGTCGCCTTGCATGATCTGCACGTGATAGATGTCGAACAGGATCTTCAACCGCTCGGAGCCGACCTGTTTGCAAATCTCGACGCACCGTTCGATGTTGTCGCAAAAGTAATCCGGGTGCCCTTTCATCTCGACGTTCACCTTCGAGTTGAGCATCTCCAGGCAGAGCGTGACTTTCTTCTTCTCCGCGTCGCCGACGATTTTCTTGAGGCCCTCCACCATGTTCCACATGCCGTCCTCGTCCGAGATGCCGCGACGGAACCCTGAGAAAGTGATGACGCTCGGCCAGCCTTCGCCGGCGGTGGCATCGATGCTCTGGCGCAGTTTGTCGAGGCACTCGGCGTGTTCCTCGACGTGCGCGAAGCCCTTGGCAAAGCCGTGGCTGCCGCTGATGGCGCACATCAGCCCGTGCTTCTTGAGCGTCGGCCAATGTTCCGGGCCGACGAGCTCGACGGACTTGAGGCCCATGCGGGCGGCGTGGCCGGCGAGTGCCTCGACCGCCATCGGCCGGAAGCACCAGTGGACGACGGATTGCTGGATGCGGCCCTGGGTGACTTTGTATTCCTCCTGCGCCCCGGCAATTCGCGGCAAGGCCGCGCAAGCCGCGGCGGCGCCGGCTTGCAGCCAGCGGCGGCGGTTGGTGGCGGACACGGCAGGTCGGCGGGGTTTGTTATTGGTCTTCATGAAGTCTGATTCAAGCACATTGGACCTGGTGAGGAAACAGCGGCGCCCCGCAGAAGTTTCGCGTTGCGCAGACAGCCGTGTCTGCTGTTTCGCCGACTGCCAGTCGGCGGACGCCCTGCCTGCCAACCAATGTCCCCATCGGTTCGGAGGTTCGCGGGTTGGCAACCCGCGAAACAGCAGGCTGGGCAGCCTGCGCTACAATGGCTAATCTCGATTCGACAGCCGCAGAACCTGCCGCGCACGTGGAACTGAACTGTCAGACACAGATGCGCTCCGGCCCACGTGTCGCGATGCGCAGCGGCTCGGCTCACGCCATCCATCCCTTCCGATAATCGCGGCGGATGAAATAATCCGCCTCGGGACATCCCTTCGCCTTGAGCCGCTTCGCATCCCATTCGATTTTCTTGCCGACGCGAAGCGCCACGTTTCCGAGCAGCATCGCCTCGGTCAGGGGGCCGGAGTAATCGAAGTTCGAGAGGCACATTGGCCCGCCTTTGCAGGCGGTGATCCATTCCTGGTAAGCCCCCTTCGGCGCGCGTGGCAACGTGACCTCCGGTCCCTTGAAGCCCGCGAATTTCGACTCCGGCAGCAGCACGAAATTGTCCGGGTTCCAATCGCGGAAGGCGAGGCTGCCCTGCGAACCGATCATGAGCGTGCCGTTCTTCGCGAGGTTGACATCCGGCGCGAGGTCGGGCTTCGCCATCTTGCCGCCATCATACCAGGTGAGCAGGACCGGCGGCAGCTTGTCGCGGGCGGCAAACTGGTAGCGGATGATGCTCCAAACAGGCGCGCTCTCCGCGTGGACGCCCGAGGACTCAGCCTCGACGCTGGCGGGCGCTTCGAGTTTCAGCGCCCAGAAAGCGGCGTCGGCGTTGTGACAAGCCATGTCGCCGATGGCGCCGGTCCCGAAATCCCACCAGCCGCGCCATTTGAAGTGCAGGTAAGCCGGATGATATGGGCGCTGGGGCGCCGGACCGAGCCACAGGTCCCAGTCGATGTTCTCCGGCACCGGCGGCGTTTCCTTCGGCCGGTCCATGCCCTGCGGCCAGAACGAGCCGGCGCGGTCGGTCCAGACGTGGATCTCACGGATCTCGCCGAGCGCGCCCGACTGCACGATCTCGACGACGCGCCGGGTGCTGTCGTAGGAGTGGCCCTGGTTTCCCATCTGTGTGATGACGTTGCGCGCGCGCGCAGTCTCGCGCATGAGACGAGCCTCTTGGATGGAGTGGGTGAGGGGCTTCTGACAGTAAACGTGCTTGCCCAACTTCATCGCCAGCAGCGAAGCGGGGGCGTGATGATGGTCCGGCGTGCTCACCGTCACGGCGTCGATCTCCTTCATCTCCTCGAGCATCTTCCGGTAATCGCGGAACAGCCGCGCCTTCGGAAATTGCTTGCCCCGCTCCCGAAGCCGTGTCTCGTCGATGTCGCAGAGCGCTACGAGGTTCTCTGTCGCTACTCCGGCGATGTCCGTAGCTGCCTGTCCGCCCGCGCCAACGGCCGCGATGTTCAGCTTCTCGTTGGGGGAGATCGTCCGCGGCTTTGAGTTGGCGGCGGGGGCGGCGTTGCTGGAACTCCACGTCAGCATCAGCCCCGAAGCGGCGGCGGTGGAGGTGAACAGGAAGCGGCGGCGCGAGTGGCGGCGGACGGCGGAGGTCATGGGCGCGATTTCACGGCTCGCGCCGGGCGGCGTCAAGGCGATTGAGGGGGCAGGCCGTTTTGGACTGCGGCGGCAAGTCCGACGCGACGCCGCTTTCGGGCCGGGGATTGCTCTTGGAATTTCCACCGCCCTGGCCCTTCCGCAAGCGCCGTCGCCGCTGCGCGCCGCCCCAGCCCCGTCAGGGGCGGCCTCCTTGTGGCTTGCTTGGCTGCGCTGTAGCGGCGGTCTGTGACCGCCGAGAAACCTCAAGGAATTTCGTCAGCCTACGGCGCTCATAGAGCGCCGCTACAGTTTTTGAACGGGCGGAGGAACAACGAATCGATTGGACCCATTCAGGATGAGCCAGATGCCGCCCCTA
>CAZZAQ010000037.1:4036-14052 GCA_964652165.1 uncultured Bifidobacterium sp. | reverse complement strand
AAAAGTGTCACCCATGTGCTCGGGAGAAAATGTTACCCTTGTGTCGGAACATTCACGTCGAGCGGGGCATGCTGCGACCCTTCCAGGGTCGTGGCGTGTGGGGACGTCTTCCGGGGGTATCGGCGCTGCGCGCCTCAACCCCCGGCTAATTTCTGGCATCGCTCCGCGATGCTCGGCCCGGGGCTTTAGTGGACCGTTGTTCAAAACCTGACTTATGCCCGACGCATCCTCTCCCCAAGCCTGCGTCGTCGGGAGAGGATGAAGCGCGCTACGGAAAATTTGCGCGTCTCTCGACGATTCCGGGAGATACTAATGGGCACACGCTTACTTCCCGGAAGCGGACGCGGCTGTCGTCGTCGTGGTTTTGGAGGCCGATGAAACCCTGCCGGGGCCGGGGGCCGCGCTCAGGTTCGTACCAAATCTTCTTCTCCGGCGCCGGGTCGCCTTCGGTGTGGTCAGTGACGAGCACGCCGTTCACCTCGACGAGCGTGCGCGGGCCGTCGAGCGTGATGAGAATCTCGTTCCAGGCGCCGGCTTGCGCCTCCACGGTTTGCCGTGCTTTCGTCAGGCTGTAGAGGCAGCCGGTGCGGTGAAACTCCCCGCCCGGGTTGTAGATTTGAACCTCGTATCCGTGGTGGACGGCGAACCAAGGGTCCGCGGGCGGCGACGGGATGCGAATGAAAATGCCGGAGTTGTCCTCGGGCCGCGTGAGCTTGAAAACGACGCGAAGCTGGCAATCGCCGAACTGCTCCTTCGAATACCAGAGCAAGCCCATTCCGCCGTGAGTGACGAGCGCGCCGTCTTCAAGGCGCAGTTCGCCGGGGCCGACCATCTCCCAGCCGTCTTTCGAAGTGCCGTCAAGAATGAAGCGCCAGGAGCCGGCGCGCGCGGGTGAAGGGTCCATGAGTAGCGGCTTACCTCGGGACCGGCTTCGGGGCCGGGGGAATCGTCCCGGGTGGCTGGTAGAGCCGCGCCAACTCCAGGAGCAACGCTTCGAGCCGCGAGTAGTATTCCGCCTCGTCGAGGCTCCCCTTGAGTTCGCGAAGGTGCGCGATGGACAGCTCCAGTTCATCGCGCCGGGCGCGTGTCGCCGGAGCCAGGGCGAGATCGCTCCCGCGCCGGACGAGGTGGAACTGGTGCGCGCGCAAGCCGTCGGGCATCGCGCCGGCCTTGGCTCGTTTCACGGCACGGACCCCGCGGAACCAGTCGGCGGGCGTGCCGAGGCCGTCGCCATTGTCGTCGAGCAGCGAGTGCTCGGTCGCAAGCCGGCTTTCGCTCGAGTAAAACTCCGCGGTGCGCCGCGACGCGCTCAGGAACGCTTCCAGGAGCGAGGTCTGGCCATCCTTGTCCAGGTCCGCTTCCGGGTCGGCGATGGCTTCGGACAGGAACCGGCCCAGGCGGGCGTAGTTCACTTCGTGCCCACTGCGGGTGGCGGTGATGATCACGCGATTTGTTCCTGACAATTTCGCCAGAAACGGCGCACTGGCCGAGGAGGTGTTGAGGACCGCGAGCGGACGGCGGAACGGCTTGAGCCACTCGGCCAGTTCCGTCGCGGACAAGTCGGCGCCGCGCAGATTGAACTTCGCCTCCCTGCCATTGAAGGTCCCGTGACCGAGGAGAACGAGCCACAGTTCCGCGACACCGTCGTTGGTCTCTCGCGCCAGCGCCTGTTGTAGCCGGTCCTTATCGGAAGGCGTCGAGTTGGTTTCGAGTCCGATCGTCGTCAGCTTCGCGCCGGCCTCGCGGCAGGCTTTGACCCAGAGGTCCGCGGATTCCGCGAAGCTTTGTCCAAACTCCTCCTCCCCCGCCGCGCCGCCGACGACGAGGACGGACGTCGCGTTGGTGGTGGTCGAGGTCGCCGTCTCCGACGCCATGGCGGTCATCGGCGCGATTGCCAAACATGCTGCCGCCGCAAGCATTGTGAGGCGGGCCGAAGCCTGCCGCCTCAACGTAGGGCGGGCGTCTCGCCTGCCCCGGCCGCGCAGCGGCCAACCGGTGTCGCGCCTGCGGCGCTGGGCAGGCGAGACGCCTGCCCTACATTGGCGGATCGTGGAGAGAACTCCCCGAATCTTGGCGCGCAGGCCGCCCCTGAACCGGGACGGAGCGCCGAGCTCCTGCTCGGCGCGATCCGACGCTTGGGGCGCGCCGAGCGGGAACTCGGCGCTCCGGTTAATGGGCAGGGATTTGTACGATCGGGTGTTCACCGCTCAGTTTGCCTTCGATTCCGCCTTCAGCTTCAAGTCGTGGAGGTTCTTGTCGATGAACAGCCCGAGGAGACGACGCACCGGGTGTTTGCCGAGCTGGCCCTCGTTGGAGAAGGTCACTCGCGTGCCGCCCTCCGCCGCGGACATTGACACGGCTCCTCTACAGACAAATTTGCCCTCCTCAAAGTTCAGCTCATATTTCACGCCGGTCTTCATGTCTGCCGCGGTCAGCTTGAGCGAGCCTTTGCCGGACTTCGCGGTCCACGACATCTCCGCGCCGGCGCCCTCGGCCGGACCGGAGTAGGTGTAGGCGAGGGTCGCGTCGTAATTCGTGTTCCACACCGTCCATTCGGGCCAATTCCTGAGTTGGGCCAGCCACGGATAGATCGCCTCGGCCGGGGCCCTAATGACTTCCTCGCGCTGGACGCGATATTTCGACGGGAGGAAGAACGACACGAGCAGCAGCACGATGGGCAACAGCAGGACGACAAGGACGATTTTCCTCAGAATTTTCATGCGCGCGGGTTGTCAGCGGGCCGACCGATGGTTCATGGCGGGAAGTTTCCGGCAGCCGGCCTTCAAATGCAAACGCTCAATCGATCCGGGCGAATCTCAATTCATCCGCGCTTTCGTTCGAGCACGTTGCCGGTGATTCGCTGACAATGCGCGTCGGAGCCATTCGGCTCCGTGTAGGCTTTCAGTCGGGCGTGTCGCTGTCTCCGTCACGGTTTGTGCAACCGAAAGAATCTATTGCCAGCGGAAATGTTCACGGTCACATGATGGAAGTCGCCCACGAGCATATCGACCTCCGACACCGCTTCCCATGTCCCGGCGGCGAGGTCTGTCGTCGATTGAAGCGCGCAGCCAAACGAGAGTAAGGGCCAAGCGAGGTCTGCCTGTGTTTCGTTGCGGCGTGTGATCGTCAATAGCGGGGGCGGGAAGGGAGGGCGGCCAGGAAGGCCCATCCAAACGTTGTCAATCGCGTAGCCGGCATCGGTGAGGCCGTCGCCATTGTCGTCAGCCCACAGGAGGTAAAGCAGGCCGTCGTCTGGCCAGCAGCACAGTTCCAACACGGCGCTTAGGCTGCCCGGAGTTTCAACCCCTGACAGGCCTGGGATCAACTGCCAGCTATTGGATTCGCCGGTCAGACTGCAATAAACTCGAAGGCCGGGCAACTCTTCCGAGATTGGACTGGACACATACATGTCATAGGAGAGATCAAGGCAAGTCTGCGCCACACCCGTGTCGTTCTGCACAGTGGCCATCAACAAGACGGCGGCCACGCCGCCCGGACGAGTCTGTAAGAAATGACCGCTGGCATTCCAACGGGCTACGGCGAAAACATTGGGCGGTAAAGTGACAGTAGCGGGCAAGGTCCCGTTAATGTTGCTCGCAGACAGGAGCTGAACTGCGGCATCCAAGGCGGTGGTGTTCGTAAAGCTGGCGCCGCCACCCGCAATGGCCAAGGTTGACCACTCCCCAACCGCCGGCAAAGTATTGAAGGTCAGCACGCCGCTGCCGCCCGGGCCAACCGAGATGGCCGCCCGAGCGCTGGCCGCCCCAAAAGCCAAACTTGCCGTCAAAGAAAGAAGACGCTTGCTCATGAGCCGATTGTTGCGTCTGAGATTCCTGAAACGCTCTCTCGCGAATCAGTTCCTACCGCAATCAATCACGGACTTCAAGCCTTCGTCGCGACAGCCTTCGTCGCGACAGTCACGCGCTGGCCGAGGGCGGCGATTGCCGCAGCTTCTCCAAGACGTTTTGCGTGATCCGCTGGCAGCGCGCGTCGGGGCCTTTCGGCTCCGTGTAGGCCTTCGGACGGACGTAGCCGGGCGGAGCGGACAGGCCATCCGCCCACCAGCAGGTGCCGGCGTTGAAGACGAAGTTGCCGCGCTGCCCCGGATACACCGTCGCGGTGAAAACGCCGCCGTTGGGCTTGCCGGGCGAGTTTTGGGTAGGCGCGGTGGCGACGACTTCAAGGCCGGGAATTTTCGCCGGGTCACCATGCCATTCCCAGCCGACGAGACCGGGAATGCCGTCGCCCTTCTTCATCCCGGTGCCGGCGAAGATCCAGTGGTCGGGCAAGGCGCAAGTCCAATCCGCGCCTCCGGTCACGGGTCCGGTGCTGTGCGCGCCGATGAGTTCGTTCGCGTAGGGGCGCTCATGCGGGAGGGTCTTCATGGCTTGAAACTCGAAGGTGCCGCCAGGCGGGCCGAACACGCCGACGCGCTCGAAGGCGCGGTTGGCCACGCCGCGAGAATCGGGCGCCAGCGCGATACGCCCGCAGACGGCGTTGCCCGAGAGGAATGCGGCGTTCACGCCCGCGGCGATGGCGGCCTGCACGTTGCGGAACATCTCGATGCTCCAATACTCGTCATGGCCGATGGAGAGGAATCCCTTCGCGCGCAGTAGTCCGCGCGCGTCGGCGTGAGTGTCCAGGTTCGAGATGTAGGAGACATCGTAGCCCTGCTGCTCCATCCAGAAGGCGAGCGGGAATTCCCAAAGAAAGAATTCGCCGGAGCCTTGCGAGAGGGGGGCGTCGAGGATTTGACAGTATTTGCCGTAAGGGCGGTTGAAGCTGACTTGCACGTCGCCGCCCCACCACCATTGGTGCTCGCCGTTGTCGTAAAGGGCAAACTGGCTGGGCCAACGGTTGTACGCCTGCCAGGTGTTGTCGGAACACTGGAAGAGGAAGTCCGCCGGCCGGTCGTCGCGGACGATAAAGATGACGTAGCTCTGCGTGCCGTCGCGTTCGGCGGTGAGTTTGCCGAGGTAAACGCCGCTCAACCAATCGCGGGGAACCGTCAGAGCGTGGCACGGTTCCCAGGCGCAATCGCGCAGTCGCTTGGGGCCGATGGGTGGGTCGGCTTGCGTGACGTCCTGGAACGGGCCGAGGCTCAGCACGTGGCGCGCGCCGTCGCCGCCATAGTAACCGAGGCGAAAGAGGTCGAGCGTGAAGGCGCTCGCCGGATTCGTGGAAACGTGGAATGAAACCGTCTCGCCGGTGCGGACGCTGGCGCGGGAGCAGTAGCCTTCGATCCAGGGGCAGCGATACTTCGTTGCCGGATCGATCCGGGTTTTTTTGAGGAGCCAGTCGCGTGTGCCGGGGTGCTGGTTTTCCCGGCGCACGAGATCCCGGCGGGCCGTGGCGCCAGTGAGCGATGCGCAACCGGATAGCGACGCGGCGAGTCCGGCGCCCGCGACGGCTTTGATTGCGGCGCGGCGGGTGATGGCGGGAGATCGGGATAGCTTGTTCATAAGAGGAGTCGCAACGAATGAAGCCAGCGCAGGATGGAATTGGCAATGGCCATTCGAGACTGGCGCAGCCGACGGCGGATTTCTAGGGTGAACGGCATGATGCGCGGCGGACTGGCTGAAAAAGTAGGGCAGGCGTCCCGCCTGCCCAGCGAGCGCGCTGGCGCGAGCGTGGCGACGGGCCGCCTCGCTTCGCTCGGCGGGGGCAGGCGCAACTCCGAGGGCGGAGTGAATGAGCAGGAGGTGTTCTGGAAACCGGCGCGATGGGTGGATTACTCGGGCCCGATCACGGCCAACACCGTCGAGGGCGTGACGCTCTTCGATCATCCGGCCAACCCCAATCACCCTTCAGTGTTTCACGTCCGCAACGACGGCTGGATGGGGGCGTCGCTCACGTTCGCGGAACCTCGTGTATTGGCGCCCGGCAAGCCGCTGGCGTTGCGCTACGGATTGTTCGTTCATTCCGGGATGCCCCCTGCGAAGGAGATTGATGCGCGATGGAAGGAATTCGCCCAGGAGGCGCCCGCCGCTTTTCCGGCGCTGAGGAAGTAGCGCCAAGGCGTGGCTGTTGAGCGTCCGCGCTGCAACCAATGCCTTTGTCGCAACCTTTGTCGGCGACTGCACAGGGCGACAAAGGTTGCGACAAAGTTTTCGACAAAGGTTTGGAATTGGAAAGTATGCCAGTACGGTGGGCGCAAACAGACAGGCCCAGGCAGCGTGACGGTCCCCAGCAAAGAAAAAAGCCGGAGATCCATCTCCGGCTCGTTCAGGCGACGCGCTCACAACGCGCCGCCCACGTGCAGCGCACGCATCCTGCGTGCTGGTCCGCGGCAATCCGTGCCGCGGATCATCGTCGGCAACTGTGTCCGCCGTTGACAGCTGGCGCTGGCGCTGGCACACCGGCCGCGACACCACAACCGCACGGCCGGAAGGTGACGGTTATTCAAAGCACCGCGTGTGCCAACTCCAACCACCTTGAATTCAAGACTGTTCAGGCACATCGGAGGGAAAAATTGGACACTCATCTCTGCCTACTGGGATGAAGTTGCCTGGGAAAAGGTTGCCGAGCCTCGTAGCTGCTTCAAGTAGCTGCGACCGTGAGGTCGCGGGCTGGATTGTCGGTTCATGACAATTGATCCTGTCATTCATTCCCCTTCCCGCGACCTCACGGTCGCAGCTGCACTCACCACACACCGAGTCAAAGCACCTGCGGAGCCAGGCTCAAGGCCTCTTGCGCCGCGCCGATCCTGAGATTGTCGCTGCTCGTAACCGAATCGCCATTCTTGACTCGCCCAAGCGCCGCGAAATAGTATCGCCTGCGCTACCCGAAGAACTTTGAGACTCTCAATGTCCAATCGTCCTGCCCGATGTTGGCGCGCCGCCCTGGCGCTGGGAGGGGCGCTCATGCTCGCCGTGGCCTCGGCGGGCGCCGCTCCGGGCCGCCAGGTCGCCCCGAGCGGTCCGGTCCTGGCCGAATCGGAACGGGTTTACCTGGCCGAAATCGAGCACCGCGCTCTGACCGTTGGCCGCAAGGGATTCCCCGCCTTGGTAGAAGCTATCAAGAGCGGCAAGCCCGAGCGCGTCGCCCGCTTCTTCGCCACGAACTTCACCGGCCAAATCCTCCCCGTCGACATGGCGGCCGGGATTGAAACCGACGCGCTGAAGATTCGCCGCATCACCAACGCAACGAATGGCTCCGCCAAGCCGGTGGACGTGAGCAGAGACGAGTTTGCCCGCTATCTCATCGGCTTGTGGAAACGTTTCAGGCCCGATGCCACCATCGAGACGGCGGTGATGGCTTTCTCGCCCTTGAAGCGCGAAGAGATGAATGGCGCGTTCAAGGGCGTGTTTCTCTTCCGCATCGCCGGCGTGCGCACCGACGGCCAGCGCGAGGAGTTGATCACCAATCTCATGGCCGAATACGCGTCCGTGCCCGATGTGGATGAGATTGCCGAGGCGCCCGGCTGGATCCGCTCGTTGCGCTTTTCCGTGTTTCAGGAAGCGACAGCCAAGAATGAGCTTCTCGCCGAAGTGGCCCAGCAAAGCGGCATCGACACTAATCTGTTCCGCGACAACTGGCGCATGACGAACGCGGACGAGCGCCTGGTCGTCACCGGCGGGGTATTCGTCGGCGACGTCGACGATGACGGGCGCGACGACATCCTGGTCACCGATTTGAACGGCCTGTTCCTGTTCCACGCGCTGGAGGGCGGACGCTTCGAGGAAGCGACTGTGAAATTCGGCCTGCCGCGCGATTTGCGCCCCGTGGCCAATGCTTTGTTTGCCGACCTTGATAACGACGGGTTCGTGGACTTGCTGCTCGACTACCGCGTGTTCAAAAACATCGGCGGAAAGCGCTTCGAGAACATCACCGATCAGATCGCGGAAAAAACCCGGTTCCTCTTCGGCGCGAGCGGCATCGGGCTGTCGGTCGGCGATTACGACAAGGATGGCCGGCTGGACATCTACGCTTCGCGCAGTCACGGCCCGCGCGGCAATCGCTACGGAAAGAATTCGTGGATCGACGGCCCCGGGGGCCCCGGCAACCAGCTTTGGCACAACCTGGGGGACTGGCGGTTCGAGGAGGTCGCCCAACGCGCGCATGCCCAGGCCGGCCGCCGCTCGGTGTTCACCTCGGCATGGCTGGATGCGAACAACGACTCGTGGCCGGACATTTATTCCATCAATGAATTTGGCGGCGGCATCCTGATGCTCAATCAAAAGAACGGGACGTTTCAGGAGGTGCCGCTCATCGACGACCTGGGCGACTTCGGCTCGATGGGCCTGGCGGTGGCGGACTACGACAACGACGGCAACATCGACGTTTACTCCTGCAACATGTCGAGCAAGTCGGGCCGGCGCGTCTTCGAGAACCTCTCGGCGGGCACTTATCCGCCTGGCGACTGGGCGAAGATCAAGCGCTTCGTCACCGGCAGCGAGATGTACCGCAACCTGGGCGGGAAGAAATTCCAGCGGGTCGGCCAGGCCTTGCGCGTCCACGGCGTCGGCTGGGCTTACGGCGCGGCATTCCTCGATTTGGACAACGACGGCTGGCTGGATCTTTACGGTTGCGCGGGCTTCATGAGCGTCAACAAGGAGGAACCGGACGGGTGACCATGCCTCTGGCAGGCTGTCGTGTCACAGCCTTACGATCGGATGTCAATATGTCCCCCGCCCCGCAAGCCCGACGAGCGGCTCAAGGACTGGTGGGTCGAGAATCCCTGGCTCATCGCCTCGCGCGGTAAGAGTCTCTCCGGCTATGAGCGCAATCGGGTTTTCATCAACTCCGCCGGCCGCGAGTTCTTCGAGATCAGCGGCGTGACCCCGGCGGACAGCGAAGGCGCCGCCCGTTGCGCCGTGCCGATTGATTTCAACGGCGATGGCCGGCAGGACCTGATCGTCCGGCAGGCCGGCGGCGGGCCGTTTCTGCTGTTCGAGAACCGCTTCCCAAAGTCCAACTGGCTCGAGGTCTCGCTGCGCGGCACGAAGAGCAACACCCACGGCATCGGCGCGCGCATCGTCGCCGAGGTCGGCCCGCTCAAGCTGACGCGCGAACTGTATCCGCACAACACGTTCACTTCGCAGGCGCCCGCTCGGGCCCATTTCGGCCTGGGGAAGGCGTCGCGGATCGACAAGCTCACCATCACCTGGCCCAGCGGTTTGGTGCAGGAATTCAAGGACGTGCCCGCCAACCAGCGCCTGCGCGTCACCGAAGGGGGCGAGGTTCCTGAACTGCTTCGGGCGGCGAAATAATTACGTAGCTGTGCCCGTAAGGCCGCGGCCTGTTCCTACTTGTCCCGCGGCGTGGAGAGACGCTACGCTCTGCTCCATGACTACGTCGATCGATCCTTCGCCTATCCTCCAAACGGCCTTCGGCTTCTGGAACTCGAAAGTCCTCCTCACCGCCGTCGAGCTGGGCGTCTTCACAAGGCTCGGCGAGCGCCGTCTCACCGGCGCGGAACTCGGCGGCGAACTCGGCCTCCACCCGCGCGGCATCGCGGACTTTTTTGACGCGCTCGTGGCCATGAAGTTTCTGGATCGCGACGGCGACGGGGCGGCAGGCCGCTACTTCAACACCCCGGCCGGCGCGATGTATTTGGACGCCCGAAGCCCGCGCTACATCGGCGGCATCTTCGCCATGCTCAACGTGCGCCTGTTCCGCTTCTGGCACGACCTGCCCGAAGCGCTCCGCACCGGCCAGCCGCAGAACGAGACCAAACTCAAGCAGAAGAGCATCTTCGAGGAGCTTTATGCCGACCCGGCCAAACTGGAGATTTTCCTCAACGCCATGACCGGCCTGTCGCGCCTGAACTTCGAGGCGTTCGCCGCGAAGTTCGATTTCCGCCCCTTCAAAACCCTCTGCGACATCGGCGGCGCGACCGGCCTGCTTTGCATCGAAGCCGCGAAGAAACATCCGCACCTCCAGTGCGTCTCGTTCGATCTCCCGCCCGTCGAACCGATCGCGTGACCCTCAGCTCCGTTCCAACGCGAAAAACCCGGCACGCTTTCGGCCTCCAGATGGGCGATGAGTGCGTCGAGTGACGTCGTCTCTTGTGG
>CAZZAQ010000037.1:0-4026 GCA_964652165.1 uncultured Bifidobacterium sp. | reverse complement strand
CCGCGGCCGGACTCAGCGACCGCATCGCCACCGCCGCCGGCGACTTCTTCACCGATCCGCTGCCCAAGGCCGACCTCATCACGATGGGCATGATTCTCCACGACTGGAATCTCCAGAAGAAGAGGCAACTGATTCGCGCGGCCTACGAGGCCCTCCCGCCCGGCGGCGCGTTCGTCGCGCTCGAAAACCTCATCGACGACGCGCGCCGCGAGAACGTCTTCGGCCTCCTCATGTCGCTGAACATGCTCATCGAGTTCGGCGAAGCCTTCGACTTCACCGGCGCGGATTTTCGGACCTGGTGCGCCGAGGCGGGCTTCAAGCGCTTCGAGCAGATCCACCTCGCCGGCCCGTGCAGCGCGGCCATCGCCTACAAGTGAGCGGGCGATTCCCCGTCAGGACTCCCGCGCACGCTTGCGCCAGTGCCGGTCGTGTTGTTTGGCGTGCAGGAGGGACAGTACGACGACGGATTGCCCTTCGATGCGATAGACGATGCGATACGGATACGGCGGCGGATAAAACCAGCGAATCCCCAGCCGGCGATGGCGCAGGCGATAGAGCAGCGGATTCTGCGGCAACTCCCGCATGGCATTGCGCACCGTGCGGGTGAAGTCCTTGCCCAAACCCTCCTGACGCTGCTCATACCAAACCTCCGCTTCCGCGATGTCCGCGTCCACTTCCGGGCGGACGAAGAGTTGATAGCTCATTCGCCGAGCCGCCGATTCAAGCGAGCTTCAAACGCGCTCCAAGGAATGGCCGAGCCGGGATTCCTTTCATGCTCGGCCAGGCGCGTTTCCAGGAGCGCCTTTTCCGCATCGGACAACTCACCACCGTCGACCCAATCGTCGCCGTCAATTTCGTGGACTTTCTTCACCACTTCGCGTCGCTCTTCGCGGGTGAGCTTGGGTAACTCGGCCAGGATTTCGGCTTTGCTCATGACAGGAAGCTAACGTTTGGCCGCGGCTGGAGCAAGCCTGTCGAATTCATCTCCAATCAGCGCCCGGCCCAGCGGCTAGGCGCAGGAATTCAAGGACGCGCCCGTCAACCAGCGCCTGCACGGCACCGAAGGGGGCGAGGTTCCCGAACAACTCCGCGCGGCGAAGTGAGGCGCGGCAGCACAACGAACAGTCCGTTCAAAAATCTGGCCGCACTGTAGCGGCGGTCTGTGACCGCCGAGAAAACCCAAGGATTTTGGTCGGCTTCCGGACCGCCTCAAGCGTGCTGACAACCCGCATAGAGGCTCCTGCGCAGTGTCAGGCGGCGATTCTCCGATGTCTGTGCCTGAATCTATAAATCACTAACCCAATGCAGACGCCCCAAATGACGCTGTTGAGCATCAACCCACAAATGATGGTCAAGCAATTGTCGGGTAGAGCAAGGAGGTCGGCAAGCCAAGCCATCGGGTGGATCAAGATTCCAACGAAACCGAAGAGGAACTCCTGCGTCGGAGAGCTGCGTGGTGGCGGCCCAAACAAACTAAAAAGAGTAAAGCCTGATGCCTTGAGGATGCCAACACTGACCCAGAACAGCAGAAGATGCGCTGCTGCGACGCCTGCAATAATTCTGAATTTCAATTTCACGAGCGCGTAGTGCCGCTAGTAGGTATTCGCTCTCGGATCTGAGGCCGAATTCTCTTGCATCGTGGTGAGCCTGAGCACGCCAAGGTCCTCTGTCAACGGGTCTCCGTTCGGCATGTCTCCTCCAAATCCCGGCCGAGAACGGTTACACCGTCTGGTGGAGGGCTTGATTTCCAATCCAAGCTGCGAGCATGGGCGCAAATCAGTTTTTGAAGGGCATCCTCTCTATGAATCCCAACGGGATTCCGCAATGAAGCCCAGGGTTGCGAGGAACGAGCTACCCTGGGTGACGAGGTGGGAATGAGACCAACCCCGAAGGGGTTGCGGCAGACGGCCCAATGGCGCCGGACTGGACGCAACCCCGTTGGGGTTGAGAACCTGCCGCGCGTTGACCCAGGGTAGCCGCGCGGACGCGGCAACCCTGGGCTGGAGGACTCAATCCCTTTGGGATTGGCAGGCGTTCGTTCAAAACCAGGCTTGCACCTGGCCGCCTCCAAATCCCGGCCGAGCACAGTTACGCCCTCTGGTGGAGGATTTGATTTCCAATCCGCCGCTGCGAGCGTTTTGCCAGGCGTCCGAAATTCACTCGCAGTGCAGCGCCTGGATGGACGGCTCGCGGGGACGCTCGCCCCACCGGGATGGCTCGCGGGGACGCTCGCCCTACCGGAACGGCTGCTGGACTTCACTCGTAGCGCAGCGCCTGGATGGGATCGAGCTTGGCGGCCTTGAGCGCGGGGATGATGCCCGCAACGACCCCGACCAGCGCGCTAAACCCAAAAGCCACGGTCATCGCCGTCGGAGTGATCTCGGGCGTGTTGGCAACCGGCTGAATGGCGCCGAGCAGCTCGACGAAACCGTAGGAGCCGACGACGCCGGCCACTCCGCCCAGCAGTGCGATGACGGTGCTCTCGACGAGGATTTGGATGAAGATGTTCGCGTTGGACGCGCCGACGGCTTTGCGGATGCCGATCTCGCGGATGCGCTCCGTGATGCTGGCCAGCATGATGTTCATGATGCCGATGCCGCCGACCAGCAGGCTGATGGCGGCGATCAGCCCGCCGGAAAGGCGTGCGTTCCTGATGGCCGTAGTGATTTGCTCGGACCAGCTTTCCTGGGTCATGAATGAGAAGTCCTCGATGCCTTTGTGCGTGTGCATGAGCACGTTGCGGGCCTGCTGGAGGGCGGGTTCCAGTTCGTCGAAGTCGGCGACGCGGATGTTGATGACGTCCAGACGCGGGTCGGGGGCGTTGTTGGTGCCGACGGCGGACTTGAATTTCAGATACATCGTGTTGAGTGGGATGTAGATGGTCGAGTTCTTCCACCGGAAGACGAAGTCGCCGCCCCGGCCGCGTCCGCCCCAGCCGCCGCTGCGGGCGGGGCCGGTCTGAGCGGCCTGGGGGTGTTCGCGCATCCAGGCGCGGAGTTTTTTCTCGGTCTCGCTCTCGTAGCGCTCGAACATGCCCACGACGACGAACGGTTCGCCGGCGATGTTGATCGTGTCGCCCAGTGGAATGATTTCGCGGCCGACGTCTTCCTCGGCGCCGAAGAGTTCGTCGCGGATGTTGGTGCCGATGACGCAGACGTTGCGGGCGGCTTCGTCGTCCATCTCGTTGACCATGCGGCCGTGTTCGATGACGTGCTGGTTGAGCTCGATGGCGCCGGGCCAGGTGCCGATGATGTTGGCCCGTTCGGTGGTCCGGGCGCCCTTGGTCGCGCGGGTGTTGCGCGGGGCGCGCATCTCGGGCGCGGCGGCGGTGATGAGCGGGGCGCTGGCGAGCATGGCGTAAACGTCGTGGATGGTCAGCCCGATGGCCTGGTCGGCCAGGTGTTGCTGTGCCGCGGGAACCTCCTGCATTTCGATACGGACCTTTTCGAGGCCGCCAATGGCGATGAGGCTCTCGCGCATGCCGTTTTCCATGCCCTTGACCATGGCGCTCATGGCAATGAGGCTGGAGACGCCCAGGATGATGCCCAGCATGGTAAGCGCGCTGCGGAACTTGTGCGCCCAAATTTCCTTGAACCCGACGGCGACGGCGTTCCACAGGTTGGCCTGCGGCAGGGCGAGGGCCTGCGTGAACTCGCCGAAGGGGGCGGGGGGTGGTTTGGGCGGGGCGGGGGGCATGGCGATACGGTTACATGGGTTACAAGGTAAGGTTACAAAGTTACAAGGTTACAAAGTTACAAGGTTACATGAGTTACAAGGTTTGAAGGGGGCGAAACTCGTTTTCTGGCAGACTTGGATGGCGAGGTGGGTTTGTGGAGTTGCGAGCCGGCAGCCTGAAAGGCTGCAATAATCCAGCCCAGGGCAACGCCCTGGGATGCAGTAACCCATACCCTCGTCAGCCCTGAATGGGCGAAATCATTCAAGGCAGTCATCGGGATCGGCCAAGGTTGTAGTTGCGCCCTTTCAGGGCTTGGTCGGGTCGGACCGGCGATTCCCAGGGCGTTGCCC
>CAZZAQ010000036.1:13031-14137 GCA_964652165.1 uncultured Bifidobacterium sp. | reverse complement strand
CGCACACAACTGCCTTACACGCTGGCGGCCGGCACCGTGGTGACGGTGCGGGCGAAGGCGCGCTGGCTCAAAGGCAATCTGAACGTCAGCCTGCGCGTGCGAGGCAACTGGATGGAGGCTGTCAGCTATACGTTGACCGCGAAAAACCTTGGCACGCCGGGGCTGCCGAACAGCCGCGCCGTTCCGAACGCCGGCCCCGCGATTACCGATGTGCTGCATCACCCGGCGCTGCCGGCCGCCGGCCAGCAGGTGCTCGTCACCACGCGCGTCCACGATCCGGACGGGCTGGCGTTCCTGGCCGTGAACTATCGGGTCGATCCGAGCGCCTCTTACAACGCCATTGCGATGACGAACAACGGCGCGGGCCTTTATTCGACGGTCATTCCCGGCCAGGCGGCGGGAGGGACAGTCGCGTTTTTCGTGCAGGCCATCGACAACTTCCCCGTGCCGGCCGCAAGCACGTTTCCCGATGATGCGCCCAACCGCGAGTGCGTCGTGCGCTGGGGTGACACGACGATTCCGGGGACGCTCGGCACGTACCGGATGTGGCTCACGCAAACCAACGTCTCACGCTGGACTGCCGACGGGAAGATGAGCAACGAGCCGAAGGACACGACATTCATCTACGGCACCAACCGCATCGCCTATAATGCCGGCGCGTGGTTCCACGGCAGCCCTTGGCATTCGCCGGCCTACGATTCGCCGGTCGGCGCGAGCTGCGATTACGACATGGGCTTCATGGAGGACGAACCCTTGCTGGGGGAGACGGACATTAACCTGTTCCGCCCCGGCAACGGGGGCGGCGAACCCACGGCGCAGGCGGAAGTCCACGGCTACTGGTTCGCCGGACAGTTTGGAGCGTCGTTTCTCTACCACCGGCCAATCTTCGTTTTTGTGAACGGCCAGCGGCGCGACAACCTGTTCCACGACGCCCAACAGCCCAACGGCGATTTCGCCGAACAGTGGTATCCGGACGACGCCGACGGCGACCTGCATAAGATTCAGATCGGCTTCGAGTTCGGCGACACCGCGTACGGCTACGGCGAGGCGGGCTTCGGATTCGTGGGCGCGGACCTCAATCGCTACCTGACGGCCGGCGGCGCCTT
>CAZZAQ010000036.1:4517-13021 GCA_964652165.1 uncultured Bifidobacterium sp. | reverse complement strand
CAAGCAGGCCCGCTACCGCCAAACCTGGGCCCGGCGCAGCGCGTCGTTCGAGGAACAGAACGACTACACGAATATCTACGCGCTCGTGAATGTGGCCATGACCTCCGCGCCCCTCGGCAGCGACGCCTACACGACGACGCTCACCGCCGCGACCGACGTCGAGGAGTGGTACAAGATTCACGTCACCCAGCACCTCTACGTCAACGGCGACAGCTTCTCTTACGGCGGCGGCCAGAACGCCTTCGCCTACAAACCCCGGCGCGACACCTGGAAACTGTTCCTATGGGACATCGACTTCGCGTTCGGCGGCGATCCAGCGGACGGAAATCTCACTGGTATCGGCGGCCCCGAACACGGGCCGCGCAATGATCATCCGCCGTTCGCCCGCATTTACTGGCAGACCCTGCTGGAGGCCGCCAATGGCATGATGACCCCCGCTCGTTCCGACATCATCCTCGACGCGCGCTTCAATGGCATGAACGCCGCCGGGGGCAACGTCGGCAGCCCCGCCGGCATCAAGACCTTCATCGCCACCAGACGGAACGTCATTCTCACGCAGGCCGCCTCGCGCCAGGCGCCGTTCAGGATCACTTCCAACGGCGGCGCGGACATTGCAACGAACCGCAACTTGATCACTCTCTCCGGCACCGCGCCGCTCGAAGCCCGCGCCATTCTAATCAATGGCGCGGCTTTCCCGGTGACCTGGACCTCGATCAGCAACTGGACGATTCGCATCCCGCTGCTGGCCGGCACGAACGCGCTCGTCTTCACGGCCATCGACCCGAAGGGAGCGACGGTCGCGGGCGTGTCGGGCACGATTCGCATTAACTACACGGGCGCCAACGAACTGCCGCAGGACCGAATTGTTCTCAACGAAATCATGTACAACCCGATCTTCGCCAATGCGAGCTACGTCGAGATTTACAATACCTCGCCCTCGAACGCGTTCGACCTGTCGGGCTGGCGGCTGAACGGAGTCGACCTCACATTCGCCAATGGGACGGTCCTCGAGCCGGGCCAGTTCATGATCGCCGCCAAGGACCGGCAGGTCTTTGCCGACATCTATGGGCCCTCAATTCCTGTGGCGGCCGACTTCCCGGGCAGCCTCGACAACGGCGGCGAAACCCTCACGCTCCTGAAACCGGGCGCGACGCCCGCTGAGGACGTGATCATCGATCAACTGACTTACGACGATGACCTGCCCTGGCCGGCCGCGGCGGACGGCGGCGGCCCTTCGCTGCAGCTCATCGATCCGCTCCAGGACAACAACCGCTCCGCGAATTGGGCTGCCGTGACCGCCGCCTCGACGAACCCGCCGCAGACGCTGCTAAGGATCACGAACATCTGGCGTTACATGCAGACCCAGAACCTGGATGGCGTCAACTGGACCACGCCAGGCTACAATGACTCCGGCTGGCCTTCGGGCCCGGGCTTGCTGGCTTATGAAACATGCGGCTGCCTGCCCGATCTCATCCGCACCACCCTGGTTACGAACAATGGGCGCATCACCTTCTACTTCCGCGCCCACTTCAACCTCACCGGCAGCCCCGCCGGCGCTTCGCTCAAGATCTCGACCATCCTCGACGACGGCGCGGTGTTCTATTTGAACGGGCAGGAGATTTACCGGCAGAACATGGCCGGTGGCGCGGTGACTTATGCCACGTTGGCCAATCCCGGCGTGGGCGATGCGACGCTCACCGGCCCCGTCATCCTTCCCGGCCCGGCTTTGCTCTCCGGGGACAATGTCCTCGCCGTCGAGGTCCACCAGAGCGGCACGACCAGCAGCGATCTTGTGTTCGGCATGTCGCTCGAAACGACTTACGACGTGCTGTCGCGCTACACGCCCGGCGCGGCGAATTCGGTGCGTTCGACTTTGGCGCCGTTCCCGCGCCTCTGGTTGAACGAAGTGCTCGCGACGAATTTTTTCCTCGGCACTAACGGCATCACCGACGGCGCGGGCGAGCGCGATCCGTGGGTCGAACTTTACAATGGCGGCACCAATACGCTTTCCCTCGCCGGCTATTACCTGGCGAACAATTACTCGAATCTTACTCAATGGTCCTTCCCGGCCAATGCCAGCCTCGGGCCGAAACAGTTCCTCCTCGTCTGGCTGGATGGCGAGATCGGCGAATCGACGCCGACGGAATTTCATGCCAACTTCCGTACGGCGCCGGGCGTCGGCTCCGTGGTGCTCTCGAAGGGCGCCACGCTCGCCGACGTGGTCGACCACCTGAACTACAACGTGCCGGTGCCCGGCCGCTCCTATGGTTCCTTCCCCGACGGCGCGGTCAGCGGCCGGCGTTTGTTCTCCGTCGTCACGCCCACGGCAACCAACAATCCCGCGACGCCGCCCGCCGACGTGCGGATCAACGAATGGATGGCCGACAATGACTTCACGCTGGCCGATCCCGCGGACGGCAACTATGAGGACTGGTTCGAGATTCACAATCCGGGCACCAACTTCGCCGACCTCAGTAGTTATTTCCTCACCGACACCCTCGCGAACATGACGCAATGGCAAATCCCGGACGGCACCATCATTCCGGCCGGCGGCTACCTGCTGGTGTGGGCTGACGAAGAAACCGGCCAGAACGAACCGGGCCGGGCCGACCTGCACGCCGGGTTCAAACTCAGCGCCGGTGGCGAGGCGATCTGGTTGTTCGCTCCGGACGGGCAGATCGTCGATGGCGTCGAGTTCGGCGGCCAGACGACCGACGTGAGCCAGGGCCGATTCCCCGACGGCGCGGCGTCCATTTACCTGATGACCAACTCCACGCCGCGCGCGGCGAATACTCTCTCCAGCGCCAATACTCCGCCGACGCTCTCGCTGCTCATCGACCGGACGGTCAACGAAGGTTCCGCGCTGACCTTTACCGCCGCCGCGAACGACGCCGATTTGCCGGCGCAAACGCTCACGTTCTCTCTGGATCCTGGCGCGCCGGCCGGGGCGGGGATCAACTCGTCGAACGGCCTCTTTGCCTGGACGCCCGCCGAGGCCCAAGGCCCGGGCAGCTACCCGATTACGGTCCGTATCACGGATGACGGTGCGCCGAACCTGAGCACGACTCGCTCCTTCACCGTCACTGTCAACGAAGTGAACAACGCTCCGACGCTCGCACCTCTCCTCAGCCGCACGGTCGCCGAGGGCAGCACGCTCACGGTCACGAACTCCGCGACCGATACGGACACACCACCACAGTCGTTTACCTACAGCCTCGACCCCGGCGCGCCCGCCGGAGCGGTCATCGATCCGACCAATGGCGTGTTCACCTGGACGCCTTCCGAGGCGCAAGGCCCCGGCAACCACGCCATCGTCATCCGCGTGACCGACAGCGGCGACCCGCCGTCGAGCGGCACGGGAACGCTTACCGTCTCTGTGACCGAAGTGAACGTTGCCCCGGCACTCTCCTTTGCCACCAATCAGTCCGTCGACGCGGGATCAACCCTGTCGTTCGCCGCAATGGCGTCGGACTCCGACCTGCCCGAGCAACTGATCAGCTTCAGCCTGGCCCCCGGATTCCCGGCCGGCGCCGGCATCGATCCCTCCTCGGGCCTGTTCACCTGGACGCCGACCACGGCGCAAATCGGCACGCACATCCTGACCGTGCGCGCGACCGACGACGGAACGCCGCCGGCGACCGGCATGCGCCCGTTGACCGTCGTCGTCCAATCGACGCTGCGAGCGAAGATCGTACTGAATGGCAGCCAGGCGATGATTAGTTTCGCCACGCTGGACGGCCACCATTACCGCGTGGAGTTCAAACACAACCTCGACGACGCGGCCTGGACGGAACTTGCGTCGGGTACGGGCACCGGCTCGACGCTCGCCTTCCCCGACAATCTGGGCGCCAGCACGCACCGCTTCTACCGCATCGTCCAGACCGACTGAGCCGGGTATTTCATACCCGACGTAGCCGCCGACGTGAGGAGGCGGATGGACCAAACGGAGGAACGAGTCCGCCTCCTCACGTCGGCGGCTACAGGCTGTGGGTGTAGCGGCGGACTGGCGTCCGCCGCACTTCTCCTTCGCAACTGGACCCATCGCAAACTACGCCCGCCCTCGAAGCAGATCGGCGGCGAACGCCAGTTCGCCGCTACGGAACGGCGCTTCGCGGGCCGCGTCATCGCCGAACGTGCTCGTCACCCTGATCGGCGGCGGTCTTCGCCTCGGGAAACGCCTTGCCGCCCATCTCGGTGTAGACCTTCTCCACCTGCGCCGGGAAAAACTCGCCGACATACTTCGCGATGCGCGGTTGCTTGAGGATGATTTCCCGGATCGATTCGACGCGCGCTTGCATCTCCGGCGGCCTGGAACGCCAGTGTTTCTTCACCTGTTTGCGCAGTTCGATGAAGTAGCTCTTTTGCTCTCCGAGCAATTCGCCGCCCGCGACCGGTCCGTGTCCGGGGCAAACCGTTTTGGCCCCGAGCTTCTCCGCGGCGGCCAGCGTGCGAATCCACTGCTCGATGTCGCCGTCGCCGGTGTAGTTGTAGGGGCCGTTGACGCAGGCGTCGCCAGTGAAAAGGATCTTCTCCTTCGGCAGCCACGCGAAACCGTCTCCGTGTGTGTGTGCAACTCCAAAATGCAGCAGTTCGACGCGCCGCCGGCCGTCGTCGAAGATCATTTCCGTCTGGAACAGCAGCGGAGGCGGCTTGAGCCGGCTGGCGGCCACGTCCTTGCGGTTCTTCGCCTCGTTTTCCCAGCGGCCCGGCTTGCTCCCGTAGTAGCCGGTCTCGTATTTCATCATTTCCTGGATGACGCCCGTGTGCGCCACCGGCACGGCGCCGTTCTCGACCCAGAAGAGGTTGCCGTACGCGTGATCGCCGTGATGGTGCGTGTCGAAAGCGAAACGGACCGGTCGCTCGCTCGACTCCTTGATCTTGGGCATGATTTCCTTCGCGCCGGACGGAAAATTGGCGTCGACCACGAGCACGAACTCCTCGAACACTATCCAGCCGTTATTGCAGTGGCCGTGGCCCTTGAGGTCGCCTTCGTGGAAGTAGACGCCGGGGGCCAGCTTGGCGACTTCGTTCACGGCCGCAGCGCCGGGCCAGGCAAGGAGGAGCACCAGGACGAGACTGAGGCAGCAAGAGCGTGAAGGATTCATGGGCGGAGTTTATTTCAGCGATTCCGGCGCGGGCGGGAGGGCCTTGATGTGGGCCTCCACCTCGACTCCGTTGACCTTTGTTTCGACGCGCTCCTTGAACATTTTGATTCCCTTCACATCGTACATCCGGCCTTCCGGCGAAATCGCCTTCACGCCGTAGAACACCCCTTGCGGACCAATCGCCTTGATATGAATGATGCTGCCCGAGCGGCTGACGCCTTTGACGTCGAGTTTCTCGCCCTCCGGCGTGAGCGCCTTGATCGCGAAGATGGCGCCGTCCTCGCCGATGGCTTTCACGGGCGCGTATTTGTCGTTGCTGACGAGTATTTTGACCGGCAGCCGCTTGCCGTCCACCAGCGCCTTGATGTCCAGCAGGTGAAGGTTTCCATCGGTTTCGATGGCTTTGACGGCATGAAGCTTCCCTTGTGGGTCGATTGCCTTCACGTCCAGCAGCCGGCCTTCGGGGTGTACGGCCTTGATGTGCCAGATTTTTTCCTCGGCGGCCCAAAGTGGGACCGCAAACAAGGTCGCGAACATGAGGGAGGAGCCAAAGGTGAGGGTGAAGTGTTTCATGCCTGAGTTGGCAGGTTGGTGTCGAATCGTTCCAGGCTCGCCGTGAGCCGCTTGTTGGTGGACTGGCGCTCATAGAACTCGTTCAGTCGGGCTCCTGTCAATACCCGTGGAGCGGTTCTCAGTTTCTTGCACTCTCATTAGCACCGGGCTTCAGCCCGGTGATCGGAGCGGGCCACGTGAAAAGCCGTTTCAACGGCTTTTTCCCGCGGGCGGCGCGAAAACCGTTAAAACGGTTTTCACCTCCGTCGCATCCGACCTCACGCGGCTGAAGCCGGGTGCTAATACGAAGCGTCTGCCAGATACAATAAAGTGGGATGCGGCCACACCCATGGCTTTCCGAAGCCCCGGCTTGATTCAACCAGTGGCGTGCATTATCAATGGGCGGGCGTCGCTGCTCACTTCCCTGTGAAGACTCTTAAGCACTGGCATTCTGCGTCTTGTCGCGGCTGCATCTTCCTCGCGGTCTTTCTCGCTGTGTCGGTCGCCGGCCCCGGACTGCGCGCGGCCATTTTCGACTTTTCCGCCCAGTATCAGGGCGTCAGCGCGTTCGCCGGGGGCGGGAACGTTTCGATGTCCGTGTTCGACGAAGAACGGCTGGTGCCCGCGATCCTCAACGTCCCTTCGGGAACCACCTTCGATCTGAGCGCGGTCAATGGCATCGTGGTCTGGAGCAGCGGAAACATCGTTTACTATTACACCTACGACGCCGTCGCAGGTTCCTGGAAGGGCGAGTCGGTGAATCCCGCCCCGCCAGCAAGCAATCTCCAAACCACCAACGGCATTGTCACCTGGAGCACGACGAGTGGCACCGTTTACTACCGGGTCTTTGACCGCGCCCGCGGCCAGTGGCGAAACGGCAATGCCGTCACCGGTCCCACGTCGAACCTCGGCACGGTCGACGGCACGGTAGCCTGGACCACGAGCGGCAGCGCCCATGCGCGAGTGTACGATCCGGTGAAAGGCACATGGGAAGCGCGAGACGTGACGGGAATTACGCCCAGCGAAATGATCAACACCAACGGCGTCGTGCTCTTCAGCCGCAATGCGCCGGCGCCGGGGACCGTCTATTACAACGTCTATGACCCGACGCGCACCGGCTGGCAGTCCGGCAGCATCCCCTCGGGCATGACGTTCGATCTGCGCTGCTACAACGGCGTCGTGGCCTGGAGCGTCAACCCCGCCGTTTACTACGCCGTCTACGATCCCAGCCGCGGCCAGTGGATGACCGGTAGCAAGCTGGACTCCGGCTACACCGCTGATCTCACGATTTCCAACTCCGTCGTGGTCTGGACCACTGCCGCCGCCAGCTACGCGCGGGGTTATAGCGGTGGCGGGTGGGGCACGGGGCCGGCCGTGCCTCTGGCGCGCTTCGCCGCGTCAGCGAACCTTGCGAACGCGCCGTTGCTCGTTCATTTCATCGACATGTCGATTGGCGGCGTCGCGTGGAACTGGAACTTCGGCGACGGCGCGATGAGTTCGAAGCGCAGCCCCATCCACCGCTACACGAACCTTGGCGCATTCACCGCCACCGAAACGGTCACCGGCTCGTTCGGCGCCGCCTCGGCCAGCAGCAATATCATCACCGACGTCACCGCGCCCGCGGGCACGATCCTGATCAACGGCGGCTCAGCGTTCACCACGAATCCCGCAGTGACCCTCAGGCTTTCTGCCACGGACAACAGCGGCATCGTCGTCGCCATGCGCGTGAGCAACGACGCGACGAACTGGACCAGTTGGGAACCATACGCCACCAACAAATCCTGGACACTGGCGGCCGGCGTCGGCTCGAGGACCGTCTTTGCGCAGTTCGCTGATTCAGTGACGAACCTTTCCGCCGTCGCTTCGGACAGCATCCTGCTCGACACCTCCCCGCTCCCGATCGTCTTCGCGCCGGCGGTCAGCGTCGCCGAAGGCGCCGGCGAGGCGACCGTGCGCGTCCAGCTCAGCACGAACCTCAACCGGTTGGTGTCGATCAATTACGCGACGGCCAACGGCACCGCCAACGCCGGCACCGATTACGTCGGCGCCTCGGGCCGGCTCGACTTCCCGGCGGGGAACATCGAGCAAACGTTCACCGTCCCAATCACGCAGGATTCGCAGGTCGAACTGAACGAAACGATCCAAATCCTCTTCAGCAATCCCACGAATTGCATCCCCGGCCCGTCGGGCGGGATCACCATTCTCGACGACGATCCACCCTCCGTCTTCTTTGCGAGTACCAACTTCACCGTGCTCGAAAGCGCCTCCAACGGCGTCGTCACGCTCCAGCTCACCACGGCTTCGGGCAGAGATGTCTCCGTCGGCGTCCTCGCCACCAACGGCACAGCGTCCGCCGGCGACTTCACGGTGACCAACGCCGTGGTCGTCATCCCGTCAGGGGAAACCTCCGCCAGCTTCCTGGTGCCAATCACGAACGATACGTTCGACGAACTCAGCGAAACCGTCGCGCTCCGCATCATCGCTGTCACCAACGCCACCGTGGCCGCGCCGGGCGCCGCCACGCTCACCATCCTCGACGATGATCCACCGCGCATCGGGTTCAGCCGCCGGATCTACACGGTTTTCGAGGACGAAGGATTCCTCTTCCTCAACGTCTGGCTCAGCAAGCCCATCGGGTTGGACGTCGGCTTCGATTACCTCGTGCTCGGTGGCACGGCCTCGCCGGGCGGCTCGGGCGATTATTTGCCCGATACCGGACGGCGCACCATCGCCGCCGGCTCGACCAACGTCACCCTGCGCGCGGTGACCCCACAGGCGTTCGAGGTACGCGGGGGCATCGAGATCGTGGAGGGTCGGAACTTCACCGCGGGCCTGGACGAAGGCATC
>CAZZAQ010000036.1:0-4507 GCA_964652165.1 uncultured Bifidobacterium sp. | reverse complement strand
CGGCGCACCATCGCCGCCGGCTCGACCAACGTCACCCTGCTGGTGAATCTCGTCGACAATGCCCTCCCCGAACCGGACGAGACGGTCCACGTCAGCCTCAGCAACTTCACCGGCGCCGCGCCCGGCCCGAATGCCGAGGCGGACATCGTCATTTATGACGACGACGGCGCGCCGCGGCTGGTATCGCCACGCTGGGGAGCCGATGGCCAGTTTCACGCAACCGCGCGCGGGCGGGCCGGAGTGGTATTCACTGTGGAAGCCTCCACCGACCTCGCGAGTTGGACAACGCTCTACTCGCGAACCAACACGACTGGCGCCACCGAATTCTCCGACCCCGGCTCAAGCATCGAACCGCGCCGCTTCTACCGGACGCGAGTGCCGTGAGGCGGGAGCGCGAGCGCGGCCGCGGCGTTCAGCACTCCTATTTTGCTCCTCCCCGCCGGTTCTTGTCTCGTTCCAATGCTGCGTCGAGAATCTCTTGTGAGACGAAGAATGACGTTTGCCGAAGTTTGGCAATCGCTGTCGGAAGATCAAGCAGGCCCCGTTCTGCACCGAGCTCCAGGATGGCGACTGTGAAAATAGTTGGAAGCCCCAACTGCCGCGCGGCGGCGCGTCCGTCCATTTCGTCCATCAATAGCGCCACAGCTTTGCGCTCAACGGCGAGTTGAAGGGCTTCGGTTTCGCCTCGGTGTAATCCGCGCACAGGTTGCACTGCCGCAACGGAGGCGAATTCAAGCCACGGGCGGGATTGGTTCATCCAGTCTTTCACCTTTTGCGGAGCCCCCGGATGAATCAACTCGTCCCGCACAGCCAAAGGAACAAGCACATGGTTGAAAAGCGTTGCGAGGACCTCCGCGCAATCGATCAAAATGAGATAATGGAGCGGACCAGCGTCGGAAACGACGATGTTGTCGGCCATTTACTTTGAGATTCTGCGAAGGCGTTCGAGGTCTGACGCGAACTCCTCGCTTTCGCGAGCGCGGAATGCCTGGGCGGCCTTCAGAAATGCGTCCGTTCCCCAGCGATCCAGATCGAGAAGCTCGCCCACTTGAGCGTGCGTGATTTGGCCCTTGCGGTAAGCTTGGACGATGAGCGCCTCAAGCGTCTGGCGTGGGAGTTCCTCGGGCGGAGCGCCAAGCGCCTTTACGAGCGCATCTGGAACCGAAATTTCCACTGTAGCCGCCATAAATTCTTTCGTGTATATCATACCACAACCGGCCGCCGAGCGTCGACCAATAATGCTGAGCGGCAGCCGCGCTCATTTCCTGAGTGAGCGCAGGAAGGCGACGCCGTCAAGTCTGGCCGCCTTGGGATCGCCCACGGCTCGCTTCTCCGCCAGCCGCCGCGTCATTCTCGGACGCCTGCGTTTCGAAGGCAGCAGCTTGTTGTGGCCATCGGGTGTTGTGGTCGCTGTTTTCACGCTGATGCAACGATGCGGTGCGCTGGCTGGGACGTCAAGCAGGGCGGCAAGCGTTCGCCATTGGCAGATGACCTTCCCGTATCAATTCCTCTTGACGAGAAGGAAAGGGAACAACCACTCTCCAGCCATGATTCCTAATCGGGTATCAGTCCTGAAGCTGACTTAGACTGTTAGGCCGATTACGCATCGTCATACTATGAACACACATCGAAAAACATCCATGCTGGTCGTCGGGCTTTCTCCAACGCGAGACGCGCAACAGTTCTTCGGCGGATATCACGGTATTTTAGAACCGCTTGGAGATGATAAGATTCGAGTATCAGATACATGTTACTTGCTGGATACACTTAAGGGCTATCCATACATCCAGCAAGTGATTCAGTATTTTCAGCGTTTCCAAGAGCCATTTCTAATCGTCGTGTCCGAACTCGCTGATTCTCCTGTGACCATTCATCGAGTTCCTGTGACATTGATACAATGGCTTGATTCACGAGATATTCAATACGTAAAAACAGAACTCGAAAAAAAGACCAAGTGAGCAGCAATTTACAATACCATCGGCCTACACATGCGCTGGAGCGAACAGGCTGCGCCGTTGGCGGTTGGGAGGTTTTTGGCGTGCTCATGGTTTTGATTCCTCGCGCAGGTCGCTCAGCTTTGGGTCGTTAGGCGTTTCTACGCACACCACTTAACCGAATACGTATGAATAGGTACAGCGACGACGAAGCCCTCAATCGGGAGCACCACCAGCTTCTGTCGGTGACCGTCGGAATCTACCTCGGCGGCGGATTCCTGTTTCTCGTCGCGCTTGGCCTCATATTTCGGTTCGAGTGCCCCGGCAACAGCTTTACAGCCCTTGGGTGGCTGGAGTTTTCCGTCTGGCTCGTCGCAGTTTTATACTTTGCTCGATGTGCCAATCGTCATGAAGGCGTCTTCCGACTTCTCGACCAATGGGAGCAGTCGTTGCATCGTCGCAAGCGCGACTTGGAGGATTTGGCTGCGCACCGCGCAGGCAAGACTCTATACCGCCTTGGCACTGACGGTGTCGCTCGACCGCTTGAAGAGCGCGACGGTATCCTTGTTACGAAGATTCCAGATGCAGAACGAAACCGAAATGAGTAACAAATCGATCCACCCAACAGCCACAGCCCGCCTCGGGTATTCGCCCGCGCCGGTTGAATTTCTGCTCGGCGTTTCCGGTGGCTGTGGCTGAGCTCGTTAGGCGTCATCATGCCCCAGTGGCTTTTTATATCGTTGGCGATTGCGTGCTGGCTCTCCGCGCTTCAGCAAGTGCGCATGTCCCTTGTTTACCGACGCCGCATTTATTCTCCAACGATTGGACCAATTGAGCCGAATCCAACTCTCACCGCTGTTGCCATTCGTTCTGCGGTGACTTTTGCCATCTATGGGTTTCTGCTGGTCTTGATTCCGTGGCCTCGACTGCTTACTTATCTCAGCGTGGTGTGGCTGTGTAGAGCCGTAGTGGACGCTCTTCTCGGATGGTTTGGCAGAGGAGTCCAGGGTTCTACGGTGGCCATACTCACTGAGAAGGGACGACGGCATTACGTCCTCACGGAGGTTGTGGGCGTAGCAATCCGTGCGGTCATAGTTGGTGTTTTCCTTTATTTTTTCGGGTTTTGAGTGCCATGAAGACGACGGCTAACCAGTGCGCTCCAGCAAACCGCCGCCCCGCTTGGCACTCGGACGGTTCGGGAGAAATTCAACGCGCCGGTTGCAGCCGGAGCGCGCCCCCGGCGGCGGTGCCTGAGCTTGGACGTTAGGCCGTATGTCCACCACAATTCCATTGTCATCCCAAAAGCGCCTACTCCGGTTAATCAGTGCGCGCACTGACATGGAGTACGCTTCCGATGCGTTTGCACGAATCACGGCGATTGTGGAGCAGGGCGCGACGTACCATTTTTTTCTGGCGATGGTGCTGGCCTATTGCCGCCCGTTTACTGAGAATCACGGTATCGGCTCTCTTTTGTGCGAGTATCCTTCGTTTCCCAACTTTGCCGATACTGACATGAACCTGAGGCACCACAGGATGATGGATTTGAGAAACAAATTGCTGGGCCATAGCAGTATCGAAGGCACAAAAGTACATTTGTTGGCCCCGGGCGCTATTTCGCCAGCGAGCGGAGGGAAGGCGGTGGGTTATGGCTACGCAGTCGAGAAGCTCATTTTTGCAGGGGAGCCACGTTTCGTCGCGTGGCTCCACGATCTCGTTGCAGCTTTGTCATGTCGCCTCGACGTCGACATAAGCCTCGTGGCAAAAGAGATTGGCAGTAGCTACCTACGAGATGGTGAAATTTATCAGCTCGACACAGGCATGAAACCGTTCGAGTGGACCAAGTAACATACGGCCTCCTGAGAAGCTGGAGCCGGAAGGCGCTGAAAACAGGGGGGTTGCGCCTTTCAAGTTTCTTGTGTCATTGCTCCTCGTCCGACGGGGTTGGTTCGCTAACACTGCGCTGGTTTCAAACAGCCGCCAGCCTGGGGCAGTGGCAGCATCGCTGGTTTTATCACGCGGGCCGGCATTGGCGACGTCGCGGTCGGCGGCTGTCGCTCAGCTTTTGTTCGTGCACCGTGAGACGACCCGGGACGGCCGAAGTTTCGCCCTCCCCATGAACCTCGTAGCAGCCGACGTGAGGAGGCTCACTCTTTTTCGGGGAAAGGAAGTCAGAGCCTCCTTACGTCGGCTGCTACGGTTCAGGGGTTCAACGCGCGGACTCTCAATTCGGGGAATTCTCTCCCCATCCGTTGGGGAAAGGGCCGCGATGAGGGCTTCGTCCGCCGGAATCCTCACGGCTGAATTGCCGGTTTCGACGGCGCGACGGCGGGATCGCCCTTGGACTTGAAGCGCCCCTCGAACCAACCCTTCCAAAACTCCAACGCCGCCGCGCGTTCTTTTTCGTCCGGCGCGCGCTTCAAGCCCGCCTGCGGTTTGAATCCAGGACGCGATTTGCCGCTCCACATCACGAGGACCTTCTCGAGAGCCGGCAAAAGCTCCGCCCGCTCGCCCATGCGCTCGATCAGGATGTGGCGGGCGCCACGGCACCGCGAACAGTTCGCCGAGACGAACGT
>CAZZAQ010000035.1:11875-14611 GCA_964652165.1 uncultured Bifidobacterium sp. | reverse complement strand
GTCCGTGCAGGGAACAGAAGATTCTAAACCCCCCGGCCCCGGTCTGCCGCCCGGGGTGCTGTTAACTGTGCAGTTAACCAGGATGACCCCAAAAAAATATTGTTGAATTTTGTTGACAAGCCCGAAAGCATCGGGTAGATACTAAACGCATTTAATGTAACCTTTTAATACTAGCTGATCTGAACCAATGCCGAGCAGGGTAGCCACGACCTTTCGGGCGACGCGTGCTAAGCAGACGCGCGCGTGCCCGACGGTAAAGTTTTCAGAGAGCAACCCGGGTTGCTCTCCCAAATGGATTGCAATAATGCTGATGGAGGGTTCTATGCGCCGGTCATTCCTGAAGTTTTCCGCGATCACACTGCTGGTGGTTTCGTTGCTGATAACGGCCCACGCGCAAAAAACCACCGGTAGTATCACCGGCACGGTGGCCGATGCTACGGACGCCCTGGTGCCCGAGGCCACGGTGAAAATCGTGGAGCAGAACACCGGCGCCTCACGTACGAGCGCTACCAGCGTGCATGGGAGCTTTACGTTTCCCGACGTCCCGGCGGGCATATACAACGTCACCGTCACCAAGCAGGGCTTCAAGGTGACTACCCAGACGGGCCTGCAGGTGCACGTTGCCGACACCAAGACCATGCGCTTCAAGCTGGAAGTGGGCGCGGGCAGCGACATGATCACCGTCGAGTCGTCTCCGGTGCTGGTGGAAACGCAGACCGGCGCGGCGTCGAACATCATTCTGGGGCCCCAGGTACGGGAGTTGCCGCTGAACGGACGCAGCTTCGTGCAATTGACCACGCTGGTTCCCGGGGCATCCCCCGCCGAGAATATTGAGTTCACCAACCGAGGTCTGTTCGCGGGGGTGGACATTTCCTACAACGGCGCCGCGGTGACCAACAACCAGTGGCTGGTGGACGGGGCCAACAACAACGACGTAGGGTCGCAGCGCACCATCCTGATCTTCCCCTCCATTGATGCCATCGAGGAATTCAAGATCCTGCGCAGCAGCTACGGGCCGGAGCACGGCAACGCCGCCGGCGCGCAGGTGAACGTAATCACCCGCGGGGGCGGCAACCGCTTCCATGGCTCCGGGTACTACTTCGGGCGCAACGACGTGCTGGCGGCGAAGAGCTACTTCCTGGGGCGGGGCGTCAGCGACTGCGGAGTCGAGGACCCGCGCTGCGAGAAAGGTAAGCTGCGCTGGAATGGCTGGGGCTACACCATCGGCGGTCCCATCAAGAAGGACAAGATCTTTTTCTTCTGGTCGCAGGAATGGAACCGCGAAGTTCGTGGGCAAACCCGCACCGGCATGGTTCCCACCGCGCTGGAATTGGCGGGTGACTTCAGCCAAACTTGCGCTGTTCTACTAAATCCCAATTTCCGCGTTCCCAACGACCCACTAACCGGGATTCCCTTCCCCGGCAATGTGATTCCGCCCAACCGGCTCAGCCCCGCCGGCCAGGCGTATCTCCGCACCCTGCCCACCGCGAACGTTACCGCCGATCCGTGCGCCAACCCGAACTGGATTGACTCGGTGCCCATCGTGCAGAACTGGCGGCAGGAGAGCGTCCGCGGCGACGTCAAGCTGACGGACAGCACTACTTTAATGCTGCGCTGGGCCCAGGATTCATGGGTGAACGGTCAACACGCCGCGGTCGAGCGCGGCCTGTGGGGTGACGATAAGTATCCGGCAGTGGACGATGCCTGGAACCAGCCCGGCAAGCTGGCCGTGGCCAAACTGACCACCACCTTCGGCAGCACAGCGGTGAACGACTTCCAGTTCTCCTGGACAGGTAACCGGATCAACATCCAGCGCATTGGCGACGCGGCGCTCAACGACGCAGTATTCGCGGCTATGCCCACCTTCTACCCGCTCTCCGGCAAGCTGCGTGGCGACAGCCAGCCCATCCCCATCTGCTGGTGCGGCGGGCTCTCGGGCACGATCGGCGCGCTGGGGCAATGGGACAATCGCCAGGATTTGTTCGCCTGGCGCGACGACTTCTCCAAGGTCATCGGGAACCACGCGCTCAAGTTCGGAGTGGCCTATGACCGTAACGCCAAAGACGAGCAAGTGGGCCAGGAGAACGGCGGCTTTTGGGGAGTCGCCGGCTTCCAGAGCCCCTGGACCGCAACCTCAGGCAACCAGTATGCCGACTTCTTGCTCCGGGATACGGTCTGGGGATGGAACGAAAGCGACGCGGAGTTCCCAATCCAGATCCGTTGGCGCACGCTGGAGTTCTACGGCGGGGACAGTTGGAGAGTGCATCCGCGTTTCACGCTGGAGTACGGGCTGCGCTGGTCATTCCTCTACCGCCCCTTCACCGACGACAATCGGCTGGCAGGCTTCTCTCCGGACGCGTACGATCCCCTGCTGGCTGGCTCTCCTTGCAACGGAATCGTGATGGCCGCAGGCGCACCCAACGAGTGCCAAGCGCTGGGTTTTGCGGGCGGCACGTTCTTCGAGAACCGCTCCCTGGTACGCAACGACAACAACGCTATTGCGCCCCGGCTAGGCTTTGCCTGGGACGTGACCGGCAAAGCCAAGTTCGTGCTGCGCGGCGGCGTGGGTCAGTTCTTCGCCCGCGACCGTTTGACCGCACTCGACGTGGGTGCCGTCAATCCGCCATTCACCATTGGCGGGGGCGGGGAGCGCATCCTGGATCCCGATATCAACGATCTGGACGGGGACGGAAACACAACAGAGTTTTTGACGTTTGATTTCGGTGAAAGCGGCTC
>CAZZAQ010000035.1:8801-11865 GCA_964652165.1 uncultured Bifidobacterium sp. | reverse complement strand
CGCCGACGTCCCGACGGTGCAGCTCTCGCTCGTGCGCGGCCTGGATCCGGAGGCCCGGCTCACCAACACCTGGCAGTGGAACCTCACCGCCGACACGGAACTGTGGAAGAACACGCGGTTGGAAGTGGCGTACGTAGGAACTCGCGGGGTCCACATCCAGACCACCCACAACGCTAACCAGGTGGTCCATAGTGACCTTGACAATGACGGAATGGATGACCGTCTCCAGAACGCCTTGGGTTTTGGCACCAACCGCCCGTTCGCAGCAGGGGACAGCGAGGGACGTATCATCATCTGGAGCAATCGCGGTGATTCGATCTATCACGCGTTGCAGACCATGTTCAGCACCAAGTTTGGGCGTGGCTCCATCGCCCAGGTCGCTTACACCTGGTCGCGAAACATTGGCAACGCCAGCCTCGCTTATGTTGGCACGGACCAGGCGATTCCTGATTACCAGGACCCTAGGGCAAACCGAGGGCCCGTGGATTTCGATCGGAAGCATATCTTGAGCGCCAATGTGATCTACAACCTGCCAGAGCTGAATGACCGTAACTCTTTAATGCGCAACGTTTTCGGCGGATGGCAGTTGGGTAGCATCATCAGCTTTACTACCGGTCCGGCTCTCACGGTGATTGGCGGCGTCCAAGGCAGCCCTTCGCCCTCGGGTACGAGTTCGGGGCAACAATTCGCCAACCGGCCGCTGCGCGTCTTCAGCGAGCCCTGCCGTTCGAACTCGAACGATCCAGTGCAGTGGCTGAACCCGAACGCCTTCACCTGGAACGGCTTTGACCTGGGCACCAACGGCAACACCGGTCCGGGGCAGTGCTACGGCCCGCCCACCCGGACGGTGGATCTGGCGTTCGACAAGAATTGGAAGCTGCCCTGGTTTGGAGGCGACAAGGCCAGGCTTCAGTTCCGATTCGAGATCTTCAACGCCTTCAATACGCCACAGTTCAGGGACTTGAACTTGGACTTCGATGTACAGGGCTCCGCAGCTTGCGGCGGCACTGCGGTTTCACCAGATGCGAACAACCAGTTGCAAGGGGCCTTTCTCTGCAACGGCAGCTTTGGGCAAGCTCGAAATGTTGGCCGTCTCAACCGAGAAATGCAGTATGGTTTGAAGCTGATTTTCTAGACGGGAAGCTCATCACACGAATGCCCAGGCCCTGGCGACAGGGCCTGGTTATTTTTTGCTCCCGCCGAGAGGAGGCCGCCCATGACGAGAAAGCAGAATGCGCTCAGGGCCGCGCTGGGAACCATGCTGTTGCTCCTGGCCTCCGGCGCAGTCTTCGCCAGCGAGAACATTCCTGCGGCCGCCTGGAAGCGGCCCATCGGCCTTCCGCTGGAAAACTCCGGCAAAGAGAAGCCCAGCATCGAGTATCCGCACATTGACGATGGCTACTGGCAGGGCGCTCCCGTGGGCGGATTCGGGGCCGGAACCTTCTCCCGCAGCTACCGCGGCGACTTTGTGCGCTGGCACGTGAAGGCAGGAGTCCACAAGTATCAGCCGGTCCCTGCCAACCAGTTCAGCGTGTACCAGAAGGTGGAAGGCTCCGCGGAGGCGGTCGCCCAGGTGCTGCTCGCCGGCAAGCCCGAAGGGGGAGGCCTGGGCGCGTGGAAGTGGAATTATCCCGTGGGCGCAGGAAACTATCACGCCCTCTATCCCAAGTCCTGGTACGAGTACAACTGGGAGAAGCTGCCGGCGCCTGTGGTGTTGGAGCAGTTTTCTCCCATCCTGCCCGACAACTATCGCGAAAGCAGCTACCCGGTGGCGGTGTACCACTGGCATGCCAGCAATCCCACCAGCCGGCGCGTGACCGTATCCCTAATGTTTACCTGGACCAACATGGTGGGCTGGTTTCGTGATTTCTCGTCCACCTTTGCCGGCCAGCTCAACATGGGCAACATCAACCGCTCGCGCTCCGAGGTCGTGTCCAAGGCAGGTCGCCCGGTCAAGATGAAGGGCATCGTGTTTGACCGCGCCCGGCTGGATGCGGTGCGCGAGGAGTGGGACGGCCAGTTCGCCATCGCCGCCCTGGAGACGCCCGGCGTCGAAGTCACCTACCTGACCACGTTCGTCGCCAACACCGACGGCTCGCCGGTGTGGATGCCCTTTTCCCAGACCGGCAAGCTGCCCAACAGCGACGACAACTGGACCAGCAGCGACGAACCGCTGGCGGGCGCTATCGCCGTCACCTTCACCCTGGAGCCGGGCGAGAAGAAGACCGTGCCCATGGTGCTGGCCTGGGACCTTCCGGTGGCGCAGTTCGGCCACGGCCGCAAGTGGTGGCGCCGCTACACCCACTTCTTCGGGACTACCGGGACCAACGCCTGGGACATCGCCCGCGCCGGCCTGCTGCACGGCGAGGCCTGGAGCGCGGCCATCGACCGCTGGCAGGCGCCTTTCGTCAGCGACGAAAGCAAACCGCTCTGGTACCGGGGCATGCTGTTCAACGAACTGTACGTGCTCGCCGACAATGGCACGGTGTGGGCGCGCCCCGTGGGCTCGCCGCGCGCCACTCCCTACAACTTCTCCTTCCTCGAATGTTTCGACTACGCCTACTACGCCACGCTCGATGTCCGCTTCTACGGCTCCATGCCGCTGGCCCGCTTCTGGCCGGAGATCGACAAGCAGGTGATGCGCCAGTTTGCCGACACCGTGGTGCGCGACTGGCCGGAGAAGATGCTCTGGGCCTGGAAGTCCACCCAGGAGAGGGCCCTTTTCTTTCGCACCCGCAAGGCCCGGGGCGCGGTGCCCCACGACCTGGGCCATCCCAACGAGGATCCCTTCTTCAACCCCAACCAGTTCTCGTGGCAGAACACCAACGCCTGGAAGGACCTCAACAGCAAGTTCGTGCTCATGGTCTACCGCGACTTCGTCTTCTCGGGCAGCAAGGACACCGCGTTTCTGCGCTACACCTGGCCCGCCATCCGCGAGGCGCTGCACTACCTGCGCCAGTTCGATCGCAACGGCGACGGTCTTCCTGAGAACGATGGGTTTCCCGACCAGACCTATGACGTGTGGGTGGTAAAGGGCGAGAGCGCCTACTGCGGCAGTTTGTAT
>CAZZAQ010000035.1:0-8791 GCA_964652165.1 uncultured Bifidobacterium sp. | reverse complement strand
CGCGCTGCGCGCCGCCGAGGAAATCGCCCGCCGCCTGGGACAGCCGGCGGCCGCGCGCGAATACCGCGTCCTCTTCGACAAGGCGCAGAAGAGCTACATCCAGAAGCTCTGGAACGGCGAGTATTTCCGCTACGACACCGAAAGCGAGTACCGCGACAACGTCCAGGCCGACCAGCTCGCCGGGCAGTGGTACGCCAACATGACCGGCCTGGGCGACCTGGTGCCGGCGGAGATGCGCCGCTCTGCCCTGCGCAAGATCTTCAACTTCAACGTTCTCAAGTTCGGCAAGGGCGAGATGGGCGCCGCCAACGGCATGGGCGCTGACGGCACCATTATCCGCACCAACGAGCAGGTACACGAGGTGTGGACCGGCACCACCTTCGGGCTGGCTGCCCTGATGCTGTCGGAGGGCCTGCGCGACGAGGGCTACCGCACCGCCTGGGGCGTGTATCACGTGGTGTACGAGCGCAACGGCTACTGGTTCCGCACTCCCGAGGCCTGGGACGAGGAAGGCTTCTTCCGCGCTTCCATGTACATGCGGCCAGCAGCGATCTGGGCCATGGAGATGACGCAGCCTCCCGGAAAGTGACGCCCACAGGTCATGGCCTCCGCTGCCGAGTTTGTGGCGCAGGTGCTGCGGCTCCAGCCCCGCGCCGCCGCCTTCGATTGCGACGGCACCCTGTGGGCGGCGGACTCCGGCGAAGTTTTCTTTTATTGGAAAATCGAGCAGGGCCTGATCCCGCCGGAGGTCGCACGCTGGGCGCTGCCCCGCTACGCCGACTACAAGCAGGGCCGCCTGAGTGAAGAGCAGAACTGCATCGATAGCATCGTCATTCACAGGGGCCTGGCGGTGGAGACGATTGGGCGCGCCGCCGCCCGATTCGTGCAGGAATACGTCCTCCCCGACGTCTTTCCGGAAATGCGGGAACTCCTCCAGCGGCTCCACGAGCGCGGCTGCGCCGTCTGGGTGGTGTCCTCAACCAACGAGTGGGTGGTGGAGGCCGCGGTGGCTGCGCTGGGCGTGGAGAAGGGCCGCGTCATCGCCACTGCGGTGCGTGTGGAAGATGGCCGTGCCAGCGACGTGCTTGGCCCGCGTTCCCACCGGCCCCGCCAAAGCCGGCGCTCTCCAAGGAGAATTCGCCGTCACTCCCGACGCCGCCTTCGGCAATTCCATCCACGACCTGGAAATGCTCACCCTGGCGGGGCACGCCTTCGCCGTCAATCCCACGCCCGGCCTTCGGCAGGTGGCATTCGAGCGCGGCTGGACAGTCTACGATCCGGAGCGTTCCTGAATTCCCGCGTGTCCGGTCTTATTCGGAAACCACTGCCTTGGTGAGGTTACGGGGACGGTCCACTTCGCGGCCGCGCAGCACCGCGCTGTGGTAGGCGAACAGTTGCAGGGGCACAATCTCGAGCAGGGGAAGAAGCAGTTCCGGCGCGGGGGGGATGGGCAGGAAATCATCGGCGATGGCGCGCACGGTTTCGTCGGCTTCGTTCCCCAGGGCGACCACCTTGCCGGAGCGCGACTTCAGTTCTCGCATGTTGGAAACCGACTTCTCATAGCGCTGCACCGACTCGGCGTCCTCGCGGTCGGCGGCAGCCAGGACGATGCTGGTGACGTGCTCGTCCACCACCGCCAGGGGGCCGTGCAGAATCTCACCCGCGGGAAAGCCCTCCGCGTGGATGTAGGAAACCTCCTGCAACTTCAGAGCTCCATCCAGGGCAATCGGGTAATGCACTCCCCGCCCGGCAAAGAAGAAGTCCTCGCCGTCGAGATATTTCTGGGCCAGCACACGGCAGGCCCCATCGAGCTCCAGGGTGGCGTCCAGTTTGTCGGGGATGGCCAGCAGCTCGTCCCGGTGTACCTGGGCCTGGTCCTCGGAGATCACCTCTCGCGTCCGAGCCAGCCACACCGCGAACAGGAACAAGGCGGCCAACTGAGCGGTGAAGGTTTTGGTGGAAGGCACCGCCAGCTCCGGACCTGCCTGGGTGTGGATTCCGGCATCCGCCTCGTGCATGATCGGGGCGTCGGCCACGTTGCACACCGCCAGCACCGGGGAGCATCCCCTCTTGGCCCAGCGCAACGCGCCCAAAGTATCTGAGGTCTCGCCCGACTGCGTAATCACCACCACCAGGGTGTCCGGGCCGGTGGTAAGCGGTGAGTGTTGGAGCTCGCTGGAATAGCCGACTTCCGTCGGCATCCCGGCCAGAGTTTCAATCATTACCTTGCCCGCCATGCCTGCGTGCCGGCTGCTGCCGGAGGCAGCAATCAGGATTCGGTCCAGCGCCCGGATCTGTTCCGCGGGCCAGCGCGCCAAGGGCTGCAGGATTCCGCCTCCCCGCGAGTCTGTTCCCCGCGCGGTGTTGAACACGGCTCGCGGCTGCTCATAGATCTCTTGCAGCATTCGATGTCTGAAGTTGGGCTTTGTCGGCAAGTTCTCCCCCGCAAACCAGGATTCGGACTAGCTGGATACTTCCCCGTTCTCGGCCTCCGGCCCCGCGAACCAGACTGCGGCGCATCCCACCAGGCCCGCGTCCACGCCAAAGTGGGCCCGGACCATGGGGATTTCGTGGGCGCGCGAGTTGATGCTCCAGGCGGAAGCCCGTTGCCGGATCTTTTCGTACATTTCCGGGATGTGGCTTCCCACGCCGCCCCCGATTACGAAAATGTCCGGTTCGAGCAGATCCGTCAGATTTCCGAACCACACCGCCAAGAGCTCCGCAGTTTCCTCCAGCACTTCGGTGGCCAGCGGGTCGCCCGTGCGCCAGGCATTGACCACCATCTCAGCCGTCATGGCGGCGGGGTTTCCTCCCGCCAAAAGCAGGAGCGCCGCGCCCCGCGTGGGATCGGCGGCCGCCTTTACCCGGGCCGCTGCTGCTATCGCCGGGCCGGAGGCCAGTCCTTCCAGGCAGCCGCGCTTGCCGCAATTACAGCGCACCGCACCCCGGTAGTCGATGGCCATGTGTCCACCCTCGGCCGCCGCTCCGGTTCGGCCATGGTAGATGTTCCGGTCGAGAATGATCGCGGTGCCGATTCCCGTCCCGATGGTCACATAAAGTACGCGACTGCGGCCCTTGCCTGCTCCCCATAGGGCTTCGGCCAGGCCGGCGGCGTTGGCGTCGTTGTCTAGGCGGGTAGGCTTGCCGTAGGCGCGCTCGATTTCGGCGCGCAAGGCAAAGTTCCTCCACCCGGGCAGATTGGGCGTGTGCAGTACAACCCCGGTCCGCACGTCCAGGGGGCCGGGCGAAACCACACCGATGGCCGATGCCGTCCTTCCGTTGCTGGAGGCGAGCGCTTGCCGGATCGCACGATGGACGCATTCCATGGACTCGTCGCCGGAGCCTGTGGAATTCATCGGCAGGCGCGCGCTGCACAGCACCTGCCCCTCGCAGTCCACCAGGCCGGCAGCCACCTTGGTGCCACCGATGTCCACTCCGAGTACGATGCGTTCCGTCATGCGTCCCCTGGACCAACTCCGGGTCCCTGCCAGGAACCTCCGTGCACCGCGCCCAATTGTGGCTTCGACGAGTGCCCTCGGGAAAGGCAGTGCTTGACAATGTTAAAACGATTTAATAAAACCTTACAGTGGTTTGTCAAGCAGCCTCCACGGCAGCCGCGTAATGGCTTCGGTTCGTCCATCCGGCGGGCGGAGCCTTGCCGCCTCACAGGATGCCGTGGCCGAGCGCTTGCGTTGCGAGGTCTTCATGAGGGTTTTCAGCCAGTCTTGCCTTTTTGTGCTGCTTCTCAGTTCGGCTTCGCGGATCACCGCCGCCGCTCCCGCAAGCCAGCCGCTTCCTCTGTCGCAGGGTTGGGTAATCCAGTCATCGGCCGCGGTGAAGGAAGGCGGGAAAGAGCTCTCCAGCCCGAAGTATCGCCCCCAGGGCTGGCACGAGGCGACCGTGCCCACCACGGTGGTCTCCGCGTTGGTGAAGAACGGCGTCTATCCCGATCCCTATTACGGCAAAAACCTGCGCTCCATTCCCGGCACCAGCTACCCCATCGGGGAGAACTTCTCCAATCTCCCCATGCCGGCAGACAGCCCCTTTGCTGTGCCCTGGTGGTTCCGGACGGAGTTTGTGCTTCCGGCGGACTACGCGGGCAAAACTGTGTCGTTGCATTTCGATGGCATCAACTACCGCGCCAACCTCTGGCTGAACGAGCGCAAGATCGGGGACTCCAGAGAGGTTGCTGGGGCTTTTCGGATGTATGAGTTCGACGTTAGCGAGCTTGTCCAGCCGGGAAAACCCAACGTGCTGGCGGTGGAGATCTTTGCGCCCACCGAGCGCGACCTGGCCATCACTTTTGTGGACTGGAACCCGCAGCCTCCTGACAAGAACATGGGGCTGTGGCGACGGGTCTACATCACTGCCGGCGGACCGGTAACCGTTCGCCACCCCTTTGTGGAATCGCGCATTGATTTCTCTTCCCCGGTGACCGCCCATCTGACGGTGGTGGCCGAGCTGAAGAACCATTCCAAGGAAAAAATCCAGGGCACGCTGCGGGCGGCGATCGGGGAAATCCGCGTCGAACAGCCGGTGGAGCTGGAAGCGGGAGAAGGGAAGGAAGTCGTCATCAGCCCGGAAAAGTTTTCCCAGCTCACGGTCCGCAATCCGCGCTTGTGGTGGCCGGCCCAGATGGGAAGCCCGGAGCTCTACGACCTGCAGATGGAGTTTGAAGCCGGCGGCCGTGTATCCGACCGGGCCGCGGCGCAGTTCGGGATCCGCGAGATCACCTCCGAGCTGCAGGGCAAGGGCCGGGTGTTCAAGGTCAACGGGAAACCTATTCTCATTCGCGGCGGCGGCTGGACCTCAGATCTGATGCTGCGGGAGAATCCGCGGCGGCTGGAACAGGAGATCCGCTACGTGCAGGACATGGGGCTGAACACCATCCGCCTGGAGGGCAAGCTGGAGCCCGAAGAGTTCTTCGAGATCACTGACCGCCTGGGCCTGCTGGTGATGGCGGGCTGGTGCTGCTGCGACCACTGGGAGAAATGGTCCAACTGGAAGCCGGAGGACTATGGCATCGCGGCTTTTTCGCAGCGCGACCAGATCAAGCGTCTGCGCGGCCACGCCAGCCTGCTGGTGTGGCTGAACGCCAGCGATATCCCGCCGCCGCCGGACGTGGAGTCCATGTACATCGGCGTGCTCAAGCAATGCCGCTGGCCCAATCCTTACATTTCTTCGGCTGCGGCCAAGCCCACGCCCATCACCGGCGATCCTGGGGTGAAGATGACCGGGCCCTGGTGGTACGTGGCGCCATCCTACTGGCTGGAAGACAAGGGCCAGAAGGGCGGCGCGTGGGGCTTCAACACCGAAACCAGCATGGGGCCGGCGGTGCCTCCCATCGAGAGCCTGCGCCTGATGCTGCCCGAGGAGCGCCTCTGGCCCATCAACGACGATTGGGAGTACCACTCCGGCGGAGGCCCGTTCAAGGACCTGAAGATTTACACCGACGCCCAGAACGCGCGCTATGGCCCCTCGGGCAGCGCGCGGGAGTACACCGTGAAGTCGCAGGCCATGGCCTATGAGGGCGTCCGCGCCATGTTCGAGGCCTACAGCCGCAACAAGTACCAGACCGGCGGCGTGATCCAATGGATGATGAACAATGCCTGGCCGTCCACCATCTGGCATCTCTACGACTGGTACCTGCGGCCCGCCGGCGGATATTTCGGCGCCAAGAAGGCGTGTGAACCGCTGCATCCTCAATACTCCTACGACGACCGGTCCGTGTGGGTGGTGAGCAGCCAATATCAGGATGCGCGCGGGCTCAAACTTACCGCCACCATTTACGACCTGAATATGGTGGAGAAATTCAAGCAGAGCGCCACGGTGGATGCCGCCGCCGACAGCGCCACACGGGTGCTGACCATCCCCGAGGTGGCGGGCCTGAGTTCCACCTATTTCCTGCTGCTGACGCTGGAAGACGGCGGCGGCAAGCGCGTGAGTTCGAACCTCTACTGGCTTTCGACCAAACCGGAAACCATCGCCTGGGGCAGCACCGACTGGTATACGACCCTCACGGCTTCGCACGCCGACTTCACCGCGCTCAACCGCCTGCCCAAGGTCCGGCTGGAGCATTCCGCCACCACAGAACGCAAGGGGGGCGAGGTCCACACCCGGGTGACGGTGAAGAATCCCTCGAAGAGCATGGCCTTCCTGGTGCGGCTGAAGGCCATCCGGCCGGGCGGGGAGGAAGTGCTCCCGGTGCTGTGGGAGGACAATTATTTCGCGCTCATGCCCGGAGAACAAAGAGAGATTACCGCCACCCATGACGCCCGCGATGTGGGCGCGGACCAGGTGAACGTGACCATCGAGGGCTGGAACGTCGCCGAATGAAGACCCCGGCAACGACCGTCACGGCTGCGCCCCGCCTGCGGCGCACGCTCACGCTTTGGGACCTGATTCTTTACGGCATCATCGTCATCCAGCCGGTGGCGCCGATGTCGGTGTTCGGAGTGCTGAGCGAGCGCGGGCGCGGGCACGCCGTTACCACTATCCTCATCGCCATGGTGGCCATGCTGCTGACGGCCATCAGCTATGGACGCATGGCGCGCGCCTACCCCAGCGCCGGATCTGCTTTCACCTACGTGGGACAGGAGATGCATCCCTCGCTCGGCTTCGTCACCGGCTGGAGCATGGCCATGGACTACATCCTGAACCCGATGATCTGCATTATCTGGTGCAGCAAGGCCATGCTGCTCTTTCTTCCCGAGGTTCCATTCACTGCCTGGACATTCTTTTTCTTCTTCCTGTTCACCCTGCTGAACTTGCGCGGCATCAAGGCTTCGGCGCACGTCAATGCTGGGCTGGCGGCGGTGATGGGCGTGGTGATCGGCATCTTTTTTGTGGTGGCCGCGCGCTATCTCCTCGGCCATCCCCCGGACGGCGCGGCAGCCTGGACCCGGCCGTTCTATGACCCGGCAACCTTCAGCCTGGGCACGGTGCTGGGCGGCACCTCTCTCGCCGTGCTCACCTACATCGGTTTCGACGGCATCTCCACGTTGTCGGAGGAGGCTGAAAACCCGCGCCGCAACATCCTGCTGGCTACCGTGTTCACCTGCGTGGCCATCGGGTTGCTTTCCGCCTTCCAGGTGTACGCGGCCCAGCTCATCTGGCCCGCTTCGCAGCCCTTTCCCGACGTGGACACCGCCTTTGTCCACGTGGCCGGGCGCGCCGCCGGGCCTTGGTTCTTCGTGGTCGTGAACCTGACGCTGCTGGTGGCCAACATCGGCTCCGGCATGGGAGCGCAGTTGGGCGCGGCCCGCCTGCTCTACGGCATGGGGCGAAGCAACGCACTCCCCGCCAAGTTCTTCGGTTTCATCGATCCGGTGCGGCGCATCCCTCGGAACAACGTGATTCTCGTCGGCGTGATCGCTCTGGTCGGCTCCTGGCTGGCCACCTACTCGCTGGGCGCCGAGATGCTCAACTTCGGCGCGCTCATCGCCTTCATGGGAGTGAACCTCGCCGCCTTCACCCGCTACTTCGTACGGGGACAGGAGAAGAAACTGACCAACTTCTTCCCGCCTCTGCTGGGATTTGCCATCTGCCTGCTGCTGTGGCTGAATCTCAGCACCCCAGCGAAGATCGCCGGCGGGGCATGGCTGGCGGCCGGGCTGATCTACGGCGCCATCAAGACGCGCGGCTTCCGCAGCGGCCTGGTGGACTTTGAAGTCCCACCGGAAGAACCGGCCTAGCGAGCAGACCCTTCGGGTCGGCAATCTTCCCCGCGCGGAGAGGCCAGCGATTATCATGCTGGGGACCAGGAGGAGACCGCCATTGCGCCGCCCCAAGCCCAAGGAACCGAGCGTCACCATCCGGGACGTGGCCCGGGAAAGCGGCTTTTCGCCCACCACGGTTTCCATCGTGCTCAACGACGCGCCCCTGGCGCGCTACATTCCTCCCCCCACCAAGGGCCGGATCACCAGTGCGGCCCGCAAGCTGGGCTATCGCCCGAATCTGTTTGCCCGCTCCCTGCGCAGCAACCGCAGCCACACCGTGGGGGTGATGGTCTTCGATATGACCGATCCCTACTGCACGCTCATTCTCCGCGGCATCGAGAACGCGCTCTACCAGGCTTCCTACCTGCCCATCGTTACCGACGTGCAGAATGACCGCAGCCGCTTTGAGCGCTACCTGGAGATGCTGCTCGGGCGCCGCGTGGAAGGACTCATCGTCTTGGCCAACTGGCTGTTCACCGACGTCAATCTGCTGGCCGACCTGCAGAAGAACAGCATCCCCAGCGTCATGATCGGGCGCGAGTTGAACACTGACGCGGTGAGTTCGGTCATCGTGGACAACGAAACCGGAGGCTCGGCCGCCATGGAGCATCTTTACTCGCTCGGGCATCGCCAGATCGCGGTCATCCGCGGCCCCAAGGCGCTCTCCGACACCGCCCCGCGCTGGAAGGGCATCCGCAGCTTTGCCCAGGCCAGGGGGCTGCAACTGAATTCCAGGCTGATTGTGGACCTGTCGGAGTCGCGCGACCCCATGTCCGGCTTTGAGGGCGGCTGCCGGCTGGTCGCGGACTTGCTAAAAAGCCGGCGTTCGTTTTCCGCGGTGCTGGCTTTTGACGACATGTCGGCGCTGGGCGCGCTGCGCGCCTTGTCCGGGGCCGGGCGCCGCGTCCCCGAGCACTGCTCCGTGGTCGGCTTTGATGACATCCCCCCTGCCGGCATCTGCACGCCTGCCCTGACCACGGTCCGGCAGCCCATGGAGGCCATGGGCTCAACGGCAGTCGGCATCCTGCTGGAAGCCATTGACGCCGTGCACAAGGCGCGGGACTCTTCTGCGC